>JAODMX010000028.1 GCA_025464735.1 Frondihabitans sp.
GGTCGAGGACAACGCGTGGTTCTTCGACACCGAATTGCTCGTTCTCGCCGAACGCTGTGGGCTCCGCATTTACGAGGTCCCCGTCGATTGGGTGGATGACGTCAACTCCTCCGTTCACATCGCCTCAACGGCCACCGAGGATATTCGCGGAATGATCCGTGTGAGCCGCAACATCGCCCGCGGAAAGATCCCGGTCAACGAGGTCTACGAGGCGATCGGTCGCCGCCCGTTCGTCAACCCGAAACCGAGCATCTGGAGTCAGATCGTCCTCTTCGCCGCGATCGGGGGGCTCTCCACGGTCGCGTTCGCGGTCCTCTACTGGCTGCTTCACCCGGCCCTCGGCGCCCAGGTGGCAAACTTCGTCGCCCTTCTGGTCACCGCAATCGCCAACACGGCGCTGAACCGCCGCTTCACCTTCGGCATTCGTGGCGGTGCGAATGCCGCGCGCCATCAAGCACAGGGACTCGTCGTCTTCGCGCTCACCTGGTTCATCACTGCGGGAGCTCTCTTCAGCCTGCATTCGACCGACCCCACCGCGTCCGGCGCGGTGCAGGTCGGAGTACTTACCGGAGCCAATCTCTTCGCGACCGGTCTCAAGTTCGTCCTCTTCAAGATCTGGATCTTCCCGACCCGTCGTCGCGCTCTCGTCGCGTCCGCTCAGACCGACGCCGACGACACGATCACGCGGCCGCACCAGTCGATCGCCGCGCCCCCACTCTCCCACTGACCAGCAGCGGTCCCCCGCCCAGCCACGACAAGGAACGACTCTCATGACACGACCTACTCTCCGCAGCGCCTTCACCGGCGTCGCACTCATCACTCTGATGACAGGCCTCGCCGGATGCACCTCGGCAACGACAAACACGACCAGCGCCATCCACGAGGGTGCCGCGGGTTCCGGGACGGAACCGACTTCCGCGCCCACATCTCAGGGGTCCGGCCGGGCGACGACTACCGGGACGATGGTCACCGGCACCATCGCGTCCGTCTCGGCGGGAACAACCGCCTCCACGGGTTCGATCGACGTCACGACCTCGGCGGCGAAAGCCACGACCAAGACGTCGACAACGGTCAACTACACCGCGTCCACGAAGTTCCTGAAGACGGTGACGGCATCGATCTCCGACGTCACGGCCGGTGTCTGCGTGTCGTCGATGCCGACAGCTTCGGGCAGTACGAGCGCGACGGTGATTCGCGTCTCCGCACCCGTCAAGGGCGTCTGCACCATGGGTGGCAGCGCTTCGGGGCAGGGCGGCGGCGGTACCGCACCGAAGAGTGGTTCCGGTGGAGCCCCCGGAGGGAGCGCCCCCTCGGGCTCGGGTAAGGCACCGACAGGAGGCGGCGCCGGCGGAGCGGGCGGCGGCATGCCCGTGTCGGGCAAGGTCACGAAGGTCTCCGGATCCACTATCACGATCAGCGAGACGTCTCGATCCGGAAAGACCTCCACCGCGACGATCACCGTGACCGGCACGACCACCTTCGAGAAGAGCGTCAGCACCACCGCTGCCGCCGCCGGTCTCAGCGCGGGCCGATGCCTCGTGGCTCAGTCCGCCGCGACCACGTCGTCGACCGCGTCCGCTACCGAGATCGCGGCGAGCACGATCACGGTCTCCGACGCCGGGACCTCAGGATGCGCGACGGGCTCGATGGGGGCCGGGTCCGGCGAATCGACGGCAACGGAATGAGTCGCTGCGAGTGCCTCAGTCGGCGGGCTTGATCACGTAGCCGACCGACCGGACCGTGTGGATCATCGGGGCGTCACGCGCCTCGATCTTCCGACGAAGATACGAGATGTAGATCTCGACGACGCTTGTCTTGGCACCGAAGTCGTAGCCCCACACGTTCTGCAGGATCTGTGCCCGGGAGAGCACACGGCGGGGGTTTCGCATCAGGAAGCGGAGAAGCTCGAACTCGGTGGCGGTGAGTTCGATGTCTCGGCCACCCCTGCTGACGTTGCACTTCTCTTCGTTGAGGACCAGGTCGCCGACGGCGATCCGTGATCGTTGGTCGCCGGGCGCGACGGACCTGGTCCGTCGGAGAATGGCGCGGAGGCGGGCCACGACCTCGTTGAGGCTGAACGGCTTCGTGACGTAGTCGTCGCCACCCTTCTCCAGCCCGGCGAGCAGGTCGCGCAAGCTGTCTTTCGCCGAGAGAAACAGGACCGGCGTGTCGATTCGACTGGCTCGGATCCCGCGCAAGACTTCCAGGCCGTCCACGTCCGGTAGGAGAACATCCAGCACGATGACGTCGGGGTGAAACGATCGCACGAGCGCGAACGCGGATCTCCCGTCGGCCGCCGTTTCAACCATCCAGCCCTGATAGCGAAAGGCAATCGACAGAAGGTCCGTCAGGCTCTCTTCGTCATCGACCACGAGCACACGAACGGGTGAGCCGTCAGCTCGGATCAGCTGAGGGTCATCGCTCTCATGCGAGTCACTTGCAGGATTCATGGGTATTACCCAAGTGGGCGATACCGAGAGATGACTATGGAAAGTGCTGGGTCGCTCTAAATCTTGTCGTGACGGCGACTCATTACGTCTCAGGCAGACGAGAAGACCCCAGACGGTCAGCTGACAGATACACTTTGTGGCACCTGGGATCCAATGTCGACCTTCGACAGGATCACCCACTAGTGCCCGCCCCATCGTTCCCTTCGAGGCATCGCTGCCCCGGACCGCCGTCAAGGATCCCCATGGCCAATCTCCCCAAGTCGGGCAACGCGCTCGTCGATGACGTCACCGCCCGCATCCGCTCGAAGATCATGTCGGGTGAGATCCCGATCGGTTCCCAGTTACGTCAGGCGGAATTAGCGAGCGAGTTCGAAGTGAGCCGGACCCCTATCCGTGAGGCCCTTCGCCAACTGCAGAGCGGCGGACTGATCGAGGTCGTGCCCAACCGCGGCGCTGTCGTGCGAGTGCCCGTGCCATGGGAGGTGCGCGAAGCCTACGAGGTCCGTGCCGAGCTCGAGGCTCTGGCGACGGCTCGATCCGTGCCCAGGATCAGCCGCGAGACTCTCGCCGAGATGCGCGAGGCGAACAGTCGCATGTATGAGCATTCGCAGAGCCTGGCAGCGGCGGCCGAGAGCGGAGTCCCGCTGATCGCAGAGGGCGAGGGCAACGATGTCTTCCACGAGCTCATCCACCGCACCTCGGGCAATTCCCGGCTCACCCGCGCGATCAACGAGATCAACGAGGCGTTCCCCCGGAACGTGTCCTCCCTCGTGCTGATCGACAACCCTCGTCATCGCGAAGACAATTTCGCGGAGCACGAGCGGATCCTCGCCGCGCTCGAATCCGGTGACGCCGAGACGGCTCAAACCGAGATGCGAGCGCATGTCCTGAGCGCTGGCGAGCACCTCGCGCGCTGGTATGAGCGGCGATCGACGACCGTCCTGCTCGACTGAGTCCAAATTGGACACAATTGCTGAGATTGGATCCACAAATTAGATAACGGGATACGTTATGGGATAATCTTTCTGAACCACCCCGGAAAGAAGCGAGCACCCCATGCGTCAACTCACGGCCCTCGATCCGACTCCCATGCTGATCGGATCGTCGTGGACGACAGGATCCGGCGACGCGTTCCGCGACGTGGTGGATCCCGCGACCGGCGAGGCCTTCGCCCGGGTACCCGAGGCGAACGGCTCCGATGTCGACGCGGCCGTCCAAGCTGCCCATGCGGCCCATCGCGACCGTCGCTGGTCGGGCCTGACGCCAGCGGCTCGCCGCGACGTCCTGATTCGGCTAGCCCAGTTGATCGACGACGCGAAGGACGAGATCGCGGCACTCGAGACCCGCGACATGGGCAAGCCGATCGAACGATCGCTGGGAGACATCGCCCTGGCGATCGACGGTGTCCGGTACTACTCGGGAGCTCCTCAGCGTCTCCGCGGTCAGTCGCAGCCGACAAGCGACGGCAGCGTGGTCTACGGTCGCCGGGAGCCCGTCGGGGTAGCGGCGCTGGTGCTGCCCTGGAATTTTCCGTTCATGACCGCGGCGTGGAAGCTGGCAACCGCTCTTGCGGCGGGCTGCACGGTCGTCATGAAGCCGGCGGAACAGACTCCCCTGACCACGCTTCGCCTGGCCGCTCTGGCCCTCGAGGCCGGCGTACCGGAGGGGGTCGTCAACGTCGTGACCGGGGCCGGCGAGACCGGAGCGGCCCTCGTCGAGCACCCGCTGGTCAGTGCCGTGTCGTTCACGGGTTCCACGGATGTCGGGCGATCCATCATGGTGGCCTGCGCACGGACCCTCACAAAGGTGACCCTCGAGCTC
>JAODMX010000039.1 GCA_025464735.1 Frondihabitans sp.
GCCGACGAATCATGAGAAAGGCACAGCGCGTCACGATCGGCGCCATCGCGATCGTGCTCTCGGTCGGCATCTTCCTGGTCCCGTTCGTCTTCATCATGTTGCAGGCGTTCAAGGATCCGGCGGAGGCAGGGCTCCTGAATTTCTCGCTTCCGACGAAGTGGCTGATCTGGCAAAACCTCCACGATGTCCTGACCACCGACGACGGCTTGATTCTGCGGGCGTTCATCAACAGCGCGACGCTCACGATTTTCAGCGTCGCCATCATGGTCGTCCTGGCGGCCATGGTCGGGTATGTGCTGCAGCGACGCAGGTCGAAGCTGACCCCGTGGATCAACTTCTTCATCCTGTCCGGGCTCATCGTGCCCCCGGCGGTCGTGCCGACCATCTGGGTGCTCCAGGGAATCCACCTGTTCAAGACCCTGCCGGGCATGATCCTGATCGAGGCGACGTTCGGGCTGTCGTTCTGCATCCTGCTGTTCCGAGCCTTCGTGGCGACCATCCCGAAAGAACTCGACGAGGCGGCCATCATCGACGGGGCCGGACCGATCCGGCTCTTCTTCGCGATCGTGTTGCCGCTCCTCCGCCCGGTCGTCATCACCGTGATGGTGGTGCAGGCGGTCGCCGTGTTCAACGACTTCGCGGGTCCGCTCTATTTCTTACCCGGGGATAACAACGCCACCGTCCAGTTGACGCTCTACAACTTCCAAAGTCAGTCGCTCAGCCAGTACAACCTGCTGTTCATGGACATCCTGCTGATCACCATCCCTCCGCTCGTCATGTACCTCTTCTTCAACCGTCAGATCGTGGCGGGCATGACGAGCGGCGCGGTCAAGGGCTGACCCGCTCACCTCGATCCACACCACCCACGGCCCCGTGCCCTCTCAAGAAAGTGACCAATGACCTCCTCCGTCGCTACCCTGCGCGCTGAAACTCGCTCCGATTCCACCGATGTCGCCACTCCGACTCCGAGACTCACCTGGACGACGAAGTCAACGTCCGGCGACTGGGCTCAGGCGAAGGCCGAGATCGAACTCGACGGTGCGGAGGTGGTCGAACGAGTCGGCCGAGAGTCGGTACTCGTGGCCTGGCCGTTCGCGGCACTGTCGCCGCGGCAGACGGTGAGCGTGCGGGTGAGGGTCACCGGTAGAGACGGTGAGATCTCCGAGTGGAGCGAGCCTGTCACCATTACCGCCGGGTTCCTAGCGGCCGGTGAGTGGTCCGCGCCGCTCGTCGGCCTCGCGTCGCCCGAGCGGAAGGCGCAGCCGGCCCTCCTCCGCAGTGAGTTTCAGGTCGTGGGTCCGGTGCGGAAGGCGACCCTCTATGCCACCGCCCACGGGGTGTACCAGGCCGAGATCAACGGAGTCGAGGTCGACGACGAGATCCTGAAACCAGGATGGACGGCCTACCGCGACCGACTCGTCCATGAGACCACCGACGTCACGAGCCTCCTCGTCGAGGGGCCGAACGTGATCGGCGTGTCACTCGCCGGCGGCTGGTTCACCGAAAGCTTCGGTTTTGCCGGCTCGGCGAAGCCGTTCTACGGCAGCGACCCGGCCGTGGCCGCGCAGCTCGTGATCGACTACGTCGACGGCGGAAGCGTGACTGTCGCGACCGGCCCGGAGTGGCTGGCCACCGGTACCTCACCCGTCCTCGACAGCAGCATTTACGACGGAGAGTCGTACGACGCCCGGCTCGAGACATTCGGCTGGTCGCGTCCCGGCTTCGACACGGCGGGTTGGACGCCGGTGCGGGTCGACGGTGCGCCTCCGGTCGTGCCGTCGGCGCGCATCTCACCGGCAGTGCGCAGCATTCAGGAGGTCGCGGTCGAGTCGGTCGAGACGTCGGCGTCGGGGCGTCAGATCCTCGACTTCGGTCAGAACCTGGTGGGGCGCCTCAGGATCCGGGTCCAGGGCGAGGCAGGCACGGTCGTCACGCTCCGTCACGCGGAGGTGCTCGAGAATGGCGAGCTCGGCATCCGCCCTTTGCGCCACGCCAAGGCCACCGACAGCTACACCTTGCGCGGCGGCGAGGAGGTCTGGGAGCCCCGATTCACCTTCCACGGCTTCCGCTACGCGGAGGTCACGGGGCTGTCGGCGCCCATTGATCCGGCCGATGTGACGGCCGTCGTGATCCACAGCGACATGCGTCGCACCGGTCACTTCGACAGTTCGAACGCGCTGCTCAATCGTCTGCACGAGAACGTCGTGTGGGGCATGAAGGGGAACTTCCTGTCGCTGCCCACGGACTGCCCGCAGCGGGACGAGCGTCTCGGCTGGACCGGCGACATCCAGGTCTTCTCGCCGACCGCCAGCTTCCTGTTCGACACTGACGCGTTCCTGTCCTCGTGGCTCGTTGACCTCGAGCTGGAGCAGAAGGCGACCGGCACCGGGTCGGTGCCGTTCATCATCCCGAGTGTTCTGCGCGAGGCAGCCACGCCGGCTGCGGCCTGGGGCGACGCCGCGACAGTGGTTCCGACGGTGCTGCACGAGCGCTTCGGAGACCTCGACGTGCTCCGCACCCAGTTCGAGAGCATGAAGGCGTGGTCTGACGCGCTGCTCGCCCTCTCGGGTGACACCTACCTGTGGGAGGGCGGGTTCCAGTTCGGCGACTGGCTCGACCCAACGGCACCGCCGGAAGATGCGGCCCGCGCTGCAACGTCGCCCGACATTGTCGCGAGCGCCTACCTGTATCGCTCGGTGCGCTTCACGGCTGACGCGGCAGCCCTGCTCGACGAG
>JAODMX010000040.1 GCA_025464735.1 Frondihabitans sp.
TTGGACATACGTGCGCTTCAACACGCCCCGCAACACCACCGAACACGTCACCCCCGAATCCCTCGGAGCCACCCCGCTCCACCTCACCCGCCGCGATCTCGGCTCCCGACGTCGCAAAGCACGGCGAACCCGCGTCATCGCCATCGGCTGTATCGCGGCCGCCGCCGTCGTCACCGGCACCGGTTTCACCGTCTCGGCTGTGACAGGCTCCCCCGCGTTCGGCCTCACCGCGGCCTCCACTGGAACACCCGGGGTCACGAGCGACGGCCACGGTCGCGTGTCCGTTCACGTGGGATCCGCCGTCACAAAGTCGACCGCGAACTCCGAAGCCGCGATGGCGATCGCCACTGGCAAGCAGGTCGCTGCCAAAGCGCACGGCAAGACCAACGCCACGCAGCTCACCACGTCGCTGGCTTCCCTCGCGGACTACCGGAAGCTCGACCCGGATACCGTCATGGCACGGGTCGCCACGACTCAGGACGCCGCCGCGTCGGTCGGTGCCGCCACAAACGCCGCCGAGCAGCGCATCGCCGCCGCCAAGCACGCAGCCGCCGTCAAAGCCGCCGCGGCCGCCGCAGTACAGGCCGCGGCCGCGAAGCAGGCCGCCGACAACACCGTTGCCGGCGCCAAGGCAACCGCACGGAGCCTGATGGCGTCGCAGTACGGCTGGGGAGACGCCGAGTACACCTGCCTCGTCTCGCTCTGGACCAAAGAGTCCGGCTGGTCGTACACGGCCTACAACTCCAGCGGAGCGACCGGGATCCCGCAGGCGCTGCCGGGCGACAAGATGGCCTCGATCGCCTCCGACTGGAAGACGAACGCCACGACCCAGATCATCTGGGGCCTGAAGTACATCTCCGGCTCCTACGGCACGCCGTGTGCTGCCTGGGCACACTCAGAAGCGGTCAACTGGTATTGAGGCGCGCCTCGGGGGTGCAATCCGCGGCGTTGTCGTCGTCGGCGATAGCGGTGCTATCGCTCTCCTCCTCCGCCTTGCGGCTCACACCTCCGAGGCGCGCCTTCCGGTTGCGGCTGCCGGTGCAAGGACCCGGAGGGCGCCCGGCACGACCTCGATCTCGATCGGGAGCGGGCCGAGGCGCTCGCCGTCGCCGTAGGCGATGACGCCGGGGGCCGACAGCGACGCACGGCGCACCCGGTGCACGTTGACTCGCGGATCGTCGAGGTGTCGACCCTTCGCAACGCGGGGGAAGAGCCTCAGAAATTCGAACCGTGACAGGCGATCGACCACGAGCACCTCGAGAAGCCCGTCGTCGAGCACCGCACCCGGCATCAGAGCGATTCCACCGCCGACCGTCCCGGCATTGCCCACGGAGACGAGCGTGCCCGCCACGACGCTCGGCACACCGTCGAGGACGATCTCGTAGTCGACCTGGCCGAGCCGCAGGAGCTCGAGCGCGAGAGCGACGTCGTATCGGGCGCGACCTCGCGGGTGCCGCATCCTGTTGGCTCGCTCGTTGACGAATGCGTCGAAGCCGGCCGACACGGATCCGGCAACCCAGGTTGTCGCACGGTCTCCGCCCGTCACCCGGATCACGTCGATCAGGCGCGGCTCGACCTCGAGCGCGGTGACGAGTTGGCGCAGCGCGGCGAGCGGATCGTCGTGCCGGATGCCGAGGGCCCGCGCCATGTCGTTGCCGGTGCCGGCAGGAACGATGCCGAGCGGAATCGAGGTGGCGGCGACGAGTCCAGTCCCGAGGCTCACCATGCCGTCTCCGCCAACCACGACGAGGGCATCGGCTCCCGCGTCGAGTTCGGCACCCGTGGCCCTGAGCAGGTCTGCTTGGGTCTCGCGGGTGAGAGACACAACGTCGTGCCCCTCCCGGCGGAGTTCGTCGACGACAACGGGCCCGACGGGCCGACCCCGGCCGAAAAATGAGCCCATCCCGTAGGAGGCGCTCGGGTTGATGGCGACAACGATGCGTTGCGGCTTCGTGGTCGTCATGCCCCGATCATGGCAGACGCCGTGGCTTGCGGTTAGCCGCCGTGAAATGTCGGGATGATCAGGTAGACGCCGTACAACGCGCCGACGGCAGCGATCACGAAGCATGCGTAGGCGCCTACGGTGACGACAGTCGGTCGCGGGTCGACAGCGAGGAGCCGGAGCCCCAGCGAGTACAGGCCGACGAGGGCGGCCGCCGAGGCGATCGAGACGACGGCGACGACGAGAAAAGCACCCCAGTCGATCATCGGAGTTCCTCCTGCTTCGGCTCCTGGTCGGGCTCCCCCATCTCGAAGAGGGACGACTCGTCGCTCATCTGCCGCCGCGCGGCCAGGAGCTCGTCGCTTCGTTTCTTGGCGAGGGCACGCCGCTCCTTGCGGTTGAAGACGGAGTTCATCGCGACGTCGACCTCGAGGGCGTTGGACTGCTCCGCCGGCTTTCGCCTCGACAAGACGAAGATGAGCACGACGGTGCCGCCACCGATCACGGCATCGATGATGAGCCCGGTGGCACCAAGGCGGGCGATGAACTCGCACACCGCCCCGACTGCTGCCGCCGCGGGAAGCGTGATGAACCAGGCGATGACGATCTTGCCCGCCGTGCCCCACTGAATCTTCGAACCGCGCCGCCCGAGCCCAGCCCCAATGATCGAGCCGGACGACACCTGCGTCGTCGACAGCGCGAAACCGAGGTGGCTGGACGCAAGCACAGTGGCAGCCGTCGACGCCTCGGCCGAGAAGCCCTGCGTCGCTTTGATGTCGGTGAGACCGCCGCCCATGGTCTGGATGATGCGCCACCCGCCCGTGTACGTTCCGGCCGCGATCGCGCAGGCGCAGACGAGGATCACCCAGAACGGCGGGTTCGACCCGGCAGAGAGGAAACCTCCGGCAATCAGAGTGAGTGTGATGACACCCATCGTCTTCTGGGCGTCGTTGGTGCCGTGCGCCAGGGCCACCATCGAGGAGGTGAAGATCTGGCCGACGCGGAAGCCTCCGCGCTGGTTCTTTCCGACCGGCCGCCTGGTGATGCGATAGGCGAGGCGCGTGGCCACAAACGCCGCGACTCCTGCGACCAGTGGCGCAAGCACGGCCGGGAACACCACCTTCGACAGAACGACCCCGAAGTCGACGGAACCTGTCCCGGCACCGACGAGAGCGGCACCGATCAGGCCACCGAACAGGGCGTGCGACGAGGAGGACGGGAGACCGCGGAGCCAGGTGACCATGTTCCAAATCACGGCGCCGATGAGGCCGGCAAAGATCATGGTCGGCGTGATGTCGACGCCACCCGGGCCTTCGCGAATGATGCCGCCTGAGATTGTCTTCGCGACTTCGGTGGACAGGAACGCGCCGACCAGGTTCAGGAGCGCAGCCACGGTGACCGCGACCCGAGGCCGCATCGCCCCGGTTGCTATCGGCGTCGCCATCGCATTGGCGGTGTCGTGAAAACCGTTTGTGAAGTCGAAGAAGACGGCCAACACGATGACCAGGACGAC
>JAODMX010000043.1 GCA_025464735.1 Frondihabitans sp.
CGAACTCGTTTCCGGCCCCCTCTTTTACGGCAACAAGGCGGGCCTGGGCCTCGGCGAGGGTGTCGTCCGACTGGGTGAGCGTGTACCGGGCGAGCACACCGACGGTCGCCGAGTGGACGACGCCCAGCTGACGGGCCCCGCGTGGCGCGACGACGAGCGTCGGATCCGGAACCGCCTCTCCTCCCAGCAGCGCAGCGAACGCCGTTGCTGCCCGGCTCACCGCCGCGGTGCCTCGCAGGGAATAGGCGTTTGTCGGATCGTAGCGATCGCCGTCGACCATCAGCGCGCTGATGTTCGAGACGGAGCCGCTGGTGCGTGCCGATGCGCTCCAGGTCGGGAGTTGGGCGGGCCCGGCGAAGAGGCTCGAGTCGACCTCGAGGTGACGGATCGGGACTCCGATGAGTGCAGGATCCTGCGCCCGGCTCTCGAGGACCTGGTGCGCCAGCGCGTCCAGATGCGGCGCGTCGGGGTAGACGCTGTTCTGCCCGGTGGGCAGCCGGGTGAGCGTCGGGTCGCCGCCGCCCACGAGGATGACGGTGTCGGGTCGGGCGCCCTCGACGACGCGGGTCGGGATGGTCGTGTCGGGCCCGAGCGCCGCGACGGCGGCCGCCATCGTGAGCACCTTCATCGTGCTGCCGGTCCGGGCGCCCTCGTCGGCGCGGACGGAGAGGAGCTCTCGGCCGGTCGCCACGTTGCGCGCCTCCAGGTGGAGGGTGCCCACCCCCCAATGGTCGGTCAGGGCGGAGGACGTACACGACGACGGCGATGCGGTCGGTGAGGTCGACGCCTCGACGGGCGAGGGCAGGATCCCGGTGGCCAGCAAGCCGGTCACCACCGCGGTCGCCGTAGCGGCGGCGATCGTCACGTTCAGTGCGCCCTTCTTCGTGGTCATGCATCGACGCTAGAAGCAGCACCGGGGCGCCGCCTCGTCCGCAGGGACGGAAGCCCTGGCCCTCAGGACGAACCTTCCGTCCGCCCGGCGCCGTTGCCCCGCCCCCGCCTTGCCCAAGAAGTACGACTTGCTAGCCGAGCGACGAATGAGTTCCCCCTCGCCGCAGGAGCGCGTACTCGATCGCGGCGACCTCCGCAGTTTGCCTTGGAAGGAAGAACTCTGTATTTTCAATGTTCAATATTCAACGAAGAATTGAGGATATCGTGAAACGAACTCTCGCGACCATCGCAACCGCAACGCTCATTGCCCCGTCCGGAAGTACAGTGGCCCTCGCGCAAACCGGCTCGGCGCCAGCTTCGGAGAGTGGCGCCTTCTCGGCGGACGTCCCGATGACAGTGACCGGCTACGACGTTCAGACCGCGGAGGCCAACGGTTATCGGATTGTCACGGACAGGGGCGGCAGACAATCCTCCGTTCCGATCACAGCCCGAGCGAAGCACGATGAGGAAGAGGCGATGGCGGATCGCAGCTTTGCCGACGGAACGTGCGGTCGGGCATCCCTCACAACGAAACCAATCGCTTCCCGCGGTGGAATCGCGATTGCAACCTCCTACAGCCTGACCAAGGGGCGGAAAAGCTTCGGCCACCTCTGGAAGGTGACTGGCCAGTCCCGACTCGGCACACCGTTTACCGAGTCGTTCAGCGGCGCTAACAATCTGGACAGCAGCTGGAGCGCCACTCACTTCCGCAGCCTTTATGGATTCAGCCACGGCACCAACAGCCTCGACCTCACGAATCACGCGAAGCTGACAAACGGGGGCATCTGCACGGCGAAGGTCGTCGTCAACTCATGGTGAGAACCGCAGCAGAGTGGCCGCCGGGCACAGGCATCGTGTTCGACGACTATGACTACGAGCTCTATCCCTTGCTCTTCAGTCGATCCACCTGGCAACTCGACGTCGCTGTCTCGCTGCCGAGCAGCCTCTCCGTCGAACCCGAGGTCTCTCGGTCGCCCCCTCCCCACACCGACGAACTCGCTGAACTGTGGGGTGTCGCGTGGCGACGCCGAATGGCGCATCTGAGCGACTTCGACGACTTTGACGTCGAACAGGAAGGCCTCGAGGCCTACTTTGCCGCATGGCGAACCATGCAGGCCTCCCTACCGCCACCGTGGCAGGACTCGACGGCCGAGTGGTTCGATGATGCCGCCTTCGCGACCTGGTCGACCGCAGTCTCCTCGGCCGCCGACACGAGCGTGAGGCCCGGAATCGAGAGCGCCGTCATCAACGCCTGCGAAGACGGCCTCCGGCACGTCACCCTCCTGCCCTTCGACGACCAGTACGCGAAACGAGTCAGTCGGCGGCGACTCGTGGTCTCGGGCCAGACTTGGAACGACGATGACGCCCTGACCCGGTTCCTCAGCCGGAGGCCTCCCGCAGCCTGATGTCCAGCCGCGTCGCGCGAGAGACGTCAGCCAGCGGTGACGTAGACCTTGCGGAGCGTCGCGTGGACGGTCCAGGTCGTGCGACTGCCGGCCGTGAGGCGCACGAGAGAACCCGGGCCGATCTCGACGGGCTGCTCGCCGTCGATCTCGATCGTCGCCGAACCGGAGAGCACAATGAAGACCTCGTCCTCCTCCACGTCGCGGCTCGCGCCGACGGTCATCTCCCACACGCCGACACTCGTGCCCCCGGGGCCTTCGAACACCTCGGTGAAGCCGGCGCGCGGGGCTCCAGACGCGACCTCGGCCGCGTCGACGGCTTCGAGCTGAATGGACACGGCACGCGCATCGTGGGCCGAGATGACGTCGCTCATGCTTTGCTCCATGACGCCTGGGCGAGCCACGCTTCCGTGTCGAGCACGTCGGGGTCAAGACTGCGGGTCAGCTCGAAATCGGCCTGGTAGGCGGACGGGCCAGCGAACCACTCGAACATCCGGGTCATGTCGTCATTGCCGGCGAGCACCGCGATCGGCAGCGCTTCGTAACGAGCCGGCAGCCCGATCTGACGCCCGAACACCTCAGCGATCTGCGACCCGGTGAGTTCGTCGCCGCCGATCTCGACGGCGCCGTTGACCTTCGACGGGTCGAGCAGGATGGCCGTGGCCACCCGGCCGATGTCTTCGACGGCCACCATCTGCAGCAGGATCCCGTCGGGGAGCGGCTGCCTCAGCACAATCTCGCCGCCCTCCGCCTTGGTGTTCAGAAGGTTGTCGAGGAAGAAGACCGGGCGGACGAACGCCGAAGCGATGTCGAGCGCCTCGATGTACTCCTCGACTCGGCGCTTGCTCTCGAAGTGCGGGATTCCCGTGTTGCGCTCCGCTCCGCCGACCGAGCTGTAGAGCAAGAATGAGACGCCGGCCGCGACCGCGGCATCCGCGATGACGTGCCCCTGGGCGATCTCGCCCTCGACCCCGTCCGGGCCGCCGGGAGTGGTCATGGCGAAGACTTTCGTCGCGCCGGTGAACGCTGAGCGGACACTGTCGGGGTCGGTCAGGTCCGCCGCGACGACCTCCACACCAAGAGCCGCGAGCGCCTTCGCAGCGTCGCTGTCGACGCTGCGGGTGAGCCCTCGAACGGTGGCCCCGGCTGCGAGCAGGGCTCGGGCGGTCGCGCCACCCTGCTGGCCGGTGGCGCCGACGACGGCGATGATCTCGGCTGATCCGGATCCTGAGGGGGAACTGTCTGTCATGGTGGAACCTCACTTGTCGTGTTGTGAACGGTACGCTGATTAAACGTTAGCCGACTAAAGATATTCCCCGGAGGATGCCGTGACTTCTGCCACCGACGCAGCCGACGTCGACCCGGCCGGCATGGGCGGCGAGTTCAGCTCCCTGATCCCCGTCATCGCCCGCGAGCACCGCTCGCTCGCGGCCGCGCTCCTCCGCGACTACGGCCTCTACCCCGGCCAGGAGCTCCTCCTCCAATATCTTTGGGCAGAGGAGCCGCGGCTCCAGAGCGACCTGGCGCGCCTTCTCGAAATCGAAGCCCCCACCGCAACGAAGATGCTGCAGCGAATGGAGGCTGCCGGCCTGCTGTCGCGCTCGAAGTCCCCCGACGACGCCCGACAGATGCTCGTCCGCCTCACCGAAGACGGCCGCGCGCTGCGCGAACCAATCCGCGCGATCTGGGAACAGCTCGAGCGGGGCACAACGGCGACGCTCAGCGCAGCCGAGCAGCGCGAACTCGCGCGTCTGCTGCGCAAGGTGCGGGCGGCCGTTGCTGAGTCGCGCGCGGGCTGACGCGCACGTGCCCCGCGCTCTGCTCTGTGCCCTGCGCCCTGCGCCCCGCGCAAAACGAAGGAGATTCTCGCGCCCGCCACCCAGAGCCGCCGGCGCCCAGCCCGCCGGACAGCGTGCGTCCTTCGTTTTGCTCGGGCAGGCGCGTCAGACGCCGCTGTCGTCGGGGTCGGCGAAGTCGAAGACGAGCACACCCTCGGCACCGGGCGCGAGGAGCGGGCCCACGAATCGCTTGAATGCCGCATGCTCGTGGTCGAAGCACGCGGGGTCCGACACGATCGGCTCTCCGACGTAGAAGTTGCGATCGCCCTCCGAGGCGAAGGTCACGATGAAGCCGAGTTCGAAGTCATGCCCGGCGCCCTCACCGCTCGACTGCGAGCCCGCCACGATGTCGACGATGTAGGGCTCGCCATCGTGCCGCAGCGATCCCTGCAACGAGGTGAGCTGGCGCACGACTTCGAGTCGATCGGCGGGAGTGGCGTCGGCCCGGAGCCGAAACAGCACGATGTGCCGAACGACTCCGGGTCGATAGTGGCGCGCGGTGAACTCGTGCACACCGACCGCCGACAGCTGTTCTGACAACTCATCCATACGAGCAGCCTGCTCCTTCTGTCGGCGCAGTGGCGAATGTCAGCGCAGTGGCGAGCCTGCCGGCGCGCCGGCGCTACGCGACGAACCAGTCGCGCGGGTGCTGGTCGGCCGTGAGGTCGCGGCGCGGCGCCCGCGGGCCGGCCCAGGTCGCGGCGTTCGCCAGCACGCGCTGAATGTCGGGGTGGTGGTAGACGGGGTACTCCTGGTCGCCTGGCGAGAAGTAGAAGACGCGTCCGAGGCCGCGGTGGTACGCCACGCCGGAGCGGAACACCTCGCCGCCCTCGAAGGTCGAGAGGAAGATCTCTTCGTCCGGCACCGGAATGTCGAAAAACTCGCCGTACATCTCCTGCCGCGGAATCTGGATCGGGTGCGGCACTCCCTCGGCGATCGGGTGGCCGGGCGCGATCGTCCAGACGAGTTCGCGTTCGCCGTCGTTCCGCCACTTCAGGGAGCAGGTGGTCCCCATCAGGCGCTTGAATACCTTCGAGTAGTGCCCCGAGTGCAGCACAACGAGCCCCATGCCGGCGTGAACGTGCCTCACGACCCGCTCGACAACCTCGTCGCTCACCTGGTCGTGGGCGATGTGGCCCCACCAGAACAGCACGTCGGTGTCGGTGAGTGCCTCCTCGGTGAGCCCGTGTTCAGGATCCTGCAGGGTCGCCGTCGACACGGACGCCGCCTCGCCGAGATGCTCCCGCAGTCCTGCGGCCACGACCTGGTGGATGCCGTCCGGGTAGTTCTCGACCACGACGGCGTCGCCACGGGTCTCGTGGATGTATTCGTTCCAGACGCGGATGCGCAACGGGCTCATCGGGCCTCTCCTTCGATCTCGACTTCGTGCCCCGCGGCAGCGGAGGCATAGATGGCGTCGACGACCCGGCTGCGATGCAGCGCGTACTCGCCGTAGTGCCCGGTGTAGCGCGGAGCGGAGGCGTCCTCGCCGTCACGGATTGCGGCCAGGAACCCTGCGATGACGCTCTGGTGGTGCCCGGCCGGAACGTGCACCTGGGGGCGCGACACAGTCGGTACGCCGGCGACGTCGGAGTAGAGGGTCAGCGTGTCGTCGGTCGAGTAGTTGTCGATGTGGAGTCGCGCCCCGCCGCTCGCGCCGAGTAGCTCGACCTCGATGTCTTCGTGGGCCTTCGAGTACGACGCCCAGGAGGCCTGCAGGTGGAGGCTTGCGCCAGTATCGAAGCGGAGCAGTGCGCTGGCGAAGTCCTCCACGTCGAAGGGGTGCGTGCCGTCGCTCGACGCGGGCACCTTGGATCCTCCGCCTCGCCCCGCCCGGCCGAGCTCGGAGTAGGTGACTGCGGACGCGGTCACGACCCGCGGCTCTCCCATCAGGTGCAGGGCGATGTCGAGCACGTGAGATCCGAGGTCGATGAGCGGGCCTCCTCCCGCGCTGGTGAGGCTGGTGAACCAGGATCCGAGGCCCGGAATCCCCGATCGCCTCAGCCAGCTCGCGCGGGCGTGGTAGATCTGGCCGATCGGATCGTCTGCCAGGTAGTCGCCGAGGAACGACACGTCGGCACGGCGGCGGTGGTTGTAGGCGACCTCGAGCACTCGGTCGTTGGCCTTGGCCGCCACGACCATCTCGGCCGCGAGGTCGCCCCTCACGGCGAGAGGCTTCTCGCAGAAGACGTGCTTGCCGCTCGTGAGCGCGGCGATCGCGATGGGGTGGTGGAGGTCATTCGGCACGCCGATCGAGACAATGTCAAGGTCGTCGCGGGAGACGAGATCCTGCCAGTCGGCGTAAAGATCGGGGACTCCTCGCGAAGTGCCGAGTTGCTCGAGTCGAGCCGGTTCTTGACCGGCCAGGGCGACGACCTTCGCGCCGTCAAGCGCCGTGAACGCATCGAGGTGGGTCGACCCGGCGAAGCCGAGGCCGATCACTCCGACCCGGAGTTCGTGCCCGGGGGCTCTGGTGTGTGTCGCAATGGCCGTCGTCGGCGTGGACATGGGTTCCTTTCGGGGTGGTGCGGAGGATTCGTAACGAGGTGCGGGCATCGGCGTCAGTGCGCCAGCCACGCGGTTGCTGCCCGGGGAAGCTTGCCCCCTTCGAGCGGGACGCTACTCAGGAGCACCTCGCCGTGCGGAAGGTCGACGGGCGCGTCGCCGAAGTTGGTGACGCACACCCAGCCTGTCGGGCGTTCGAACGCCAGCACGTCGTCGCGCCCGGTCTCGAGCCAGGTCAGCTTGCCACCTCGGAGGCGACTGCGGATCTCGAGGGCGTTCCGGTAAAGGTTCAGGGTCGACTGCGGATCGGGTTCTTCCGCCTCGACAGAGACTGCACCGAACGAGGCCGGTTGGGGCAGGTGAGGCCTCGCGTCACCGAAGCCGAACGACGGCCCGGACGCGGTCCAGGGCAGCGGAACACGGCAGCCGTCGCGCCCCACGTCCACCCCGGGACTACGGAAGAATGCAGGATCCTGACGGTCACCATCAGGGATGTCCGCCACTTCCTGCAACCCGAGTTCCTCGCCCTGGTAGAGGTAGGCGGATCCCGGGAGTGCTAGCTCCAGCAGCGTCGCAGCCCGGGCTCGGCGGAGGCCGAGCTCGGCGTCGAGACGAGGCTCGGCGCCGCCCGACAGTAACCAGTCACGACCCTGTTTCTCGGACCGCCTGGCGCGCGGCGGCAGACCGTAGCGAGTGGCATGACGCACGACGTCATGGTTCGAGAAGACCCAGGTCGACGACGATCCCGAGTCGGCGCTCAGTGCGAGGTTGAACTCGATGATCGTGCGGAACTGGCCGGCGTCGAAGTCCGCCTCGAGCAGGTCGAAGTTGAATGCCTGGCCGAGCCCTTCGGCGCTGGCGTAGCGCGCGCGACGATCGGCCGCAACCCAGGCCTCAGCCACAGCAGTCCTGGCCGGCGTGTAGGAGTTGAAGACCTGTCGCCACTCGGCGTAGATCTCGTGCCCTTCGTCGCGGTCCCAGAGGGGGTGGGTGGGTCCGAACGGAATCGCGTCGAGCTCGGCCTGGCTCGGCAGGTCCGCGGGAAGATCTTTGGCGAGCCCGTGGGCG
>JAODMX010000050.1 GCA_025464735.1 Frondihabitans sp.
TGCACGGCACCACGCCTGATGGTCGGCTGTTCCGTGGTCTGCGCGGCGGGCCGCTCTCGGAGAGCCTCTACGGCCGGCTCTGGGCCCTGGCGCGGGCCTCGGCGCTCACGTCGGAGGAGGCCGCGTCACCGCTTGCTCGGCGTCCGTACGACCTCCGGCACGCCGCGGTGTCCACCTGGCTCAACGGAGGCGTTCCGGCGCCGCAGGTGGCCGCGTGGGCGGGGCACAGCGTCGATGTGCTGCTGCGGGTCTACGCCAAGTGCATCGTCGGCCAGGAGGACGCCGTGCGCCGCCGCGTAGAGGAAGCACTCCGCCAGGGCCGTTCATGATCGCCTCCGTGATGCGTCCGTGGATACCGGTAGACAGCGGGTTTCAGCGGGACACAGCCGGACAACCACAAAAGCGACCTCCGACCGGGGTTCTCGTTGGTCAGAGGCCGCTTGTGCGGGGTGTGGCAGGTGAAGGATTCGAACCTTCGTAGGCTAAGCCGACGGATTTACAGTGAGCTGCCGTATGGGCTCTGACCTGTGGTGGAGCAACCGACCCCCTGTCTGCGTCCGCGCATAGTCCGTGGACCGCACCGGCGGGGCTTGTGGCCACTTCTCCCCCGTCCCCCTCGTCCTGGCCGCACTGCTCGTCGGAGCGGTGGGGGCAAGGGTGGCGCAGCCATCGCGGAGCGACGCCGGAGGCGCCCTTGCGGCCGCCGTGGAGGCGTGGACACTTCGTGGCCGAGGGGCGGCACGCGACACTGATACAAGCCAATTGGCGCAGAGTCATCGGCCGACAACGCCGTCAATCTGCTCTCGCAGGATGTCGGCATGTCCGGCGTGTCGAGCCGTCTCGGTGATCATGTGTTGGAAGACCCACCGGGCCGTGCTTCGATAGTGACCGTTCGGCGGCCTCGTGAGGATCTGATCGAGGTCGTTCCACTCACCGATGACGGCGTCGGCCTCCTCGATGGCGCGGCGGTAATCGTCGAGCACCGCGTCGAAAGGAACACCTGGCGGAGGTGTCGACATGACAGACCAGTCGTCGACTGGCATGCCGCAGAACCAGAAACGTTCGGACACGGCCAGGTGTGTGACCACCCAGGCGACACTGATCCCGGACATCACGCCAGCGCGGCGCAGTGCGTCGTCGGGGGCGCCGTTCGTCTTCTTGATGACCCCGTCGCGCATGTACCCCAGGAACTCCCTGAGCGTCGCAAGCTCGCCAGCGGCGCCCTCGACCTCGGTCACACTGACCTCAGGGTCGTGGGCCGCGCGACTCACATCGTCAGCGGTGGGTAAGTCAACCGGTGGCTCAGTCACATCGATCAGTCTGGCCCGCCCATAGGTCGGTCGCTGCGCCGCATCGCCTGTGGAGTCAGGTAGACGCTCGGCGAGAGCGGGCCGGGTAGCCGGGCCGACGGCCGCGCCCGGGCCGGAGGTAGAGGGTCGGACGGCGGGCCGGCGTGGCCGGCCCGCGCGCCGCCGAAGGCGGCGCACTTGATCCCAAAGAGATGGATTCGGCAACGAAGTCTGCCGACAGGATGGTCGTGCCGGTACTCCTGATGAGTCTCGTAGACGAGGACTGTCGGACCGCTGCGCCACACTGCTGCTGTGACCACCCCGGATCCCAGAACCGACGCCGTCGCGCAGCGCCGCCCCTGCTGGACCGACCGCATCGTCCTGGGTTGGCGATGACGAGGCTCGCCGGACGACTTGGGTGGTCACCCGCCCACACGTTCGTGGTGGGAACACCGACTTGCGCGACGTCAGGGATCGATCATCACGTCTTGCGACGATCACCGATGCCCCACTCCAACGGTGCCCTCTGCCAGGATGACCATCAACTCAGGAGATAACCGTCTGTGGTGGAGGAATGCATGTCAGTGACCGGCGAACGCGGCGTGATCAATGTCCAGCCGCACCCCCGCCTGCTGGGAGTGCTCGGCGACATCGAGCTCGCGCCGTGGCGCTGCCTGGCTGAGTTGGTGGACAACGCCTTCGACGCGTTCCTGCGTGAAGCCGCACGGGTGGGCCGTGACGATGACAGCGAGGCACCGACCGTGTCGATCAGCCTCCCGTCACGGAGCAGCTCGCCGCGGGACGCCGAGGTCTGGGTGCGCGACAACGGCACGGGGATGTCCTTGACGCAGCTGAACGCGGCGTTGCGTGCGGGGTGGTCGAGCAACGACCGCTTCGGAAAGCTTGGCCTCTACGGCGTGGGATTCAACATTGCGACCGCCCGGCTCGGGCACGTCGCAGTGGTCAAGACTGCACGCGTCGAGGACGCAACATGGACAATCGTGACGCTCGACGTCCGCGCGCTGGCCAGAAGCGATCACTTCGATCTCCCAGTCACGACGGAGCCGAAAGTCTCACCTGATGAACACGGCACGACGGTAATCGTTCGGGAGCTTAAGGACGAACACTTCGACAGCCTCAGCCGACAGCAGTCCAAGATCCGCACGAATCTAGGCGAAGTCTATAGCCATCTCCTGATCGAGCGCGATTTCGTCCTCAAGGTTGACGGACGGGCAGTCAAACCCCGACGACCTTGCCTCTGGGACGAGAGCCGGTACGTCGTGCGCTCACGCGAGAAGATCCCCGCCGTCATAAAAATTAACGAGGTTCTGCCCAGCCGGCCCGCATGCATGGACTGCGGCGCATGGCAGGACGGAACAGACGCAAGCTGCGAGTCCTGCGGAAGCGAGCGACTCAGGGCCGAGGAACGTCGGATTTGGGGATGGCTAGGAATTCAGCGCTACCTGCACGCTAACGACTATGGCATCGACTTCATCCGCAACGGTCGCAAGATCCTAATCCGTGACGACAAGATGTTCCACTGGAACGACCCCGACGACCCCAGCGGCAAGGGGATTCGCGAGTACCCCATTGAAGTGCCGCCCGCTGGTCGTATCATCGGCGAAATTCATATCGATCATGTGAAGGTCAACTATCAGAAAGATGCCTTCGAGTACGACACCCCCGAATGGAAGAAGGTCGTGCAGGTTCTGCGCGGTCGAGGCCCGATCCTGCCCAAGAAGGCGAAGGAGGCAGGCTACGTCGTCAACACCTCACCCCTCGCCAAGTTGGTTGCCGGCTATCGTCGGACCGAGGCAGGACTCGACTACCTGATCCCCGGGGACGGGAAGCACGCCCTGCATAGCCAAGCGCGCGAGTGGGCCCAGCTCTTCCAGGCGGGCGACCCAAAGTACCAGACCGACGAGCAGTGGTATCTCGCCGCTCAGAGCCACGACGCCCCACCCCCGCCCCCAAGCGAGCCCTCACCGCCCGCCGAGAACGAGCGCCGAGGCATTCTTGATCGGAAGGGCATCCTGGACCCCGAGCCCCAGGTAGAGATCGCCCCGCCCGTTGTCACCCCGCCCGCGCCCGAAACGGAGCAGGACCGGCGGGCGCGGTGGCGCGAGCACGCCGACAGGCTCCCCGATCTGGAGAAAAAGTTCGGCTTGCCCGGTCAAGGCGCAGCCATGGACGTCACGGCCTTCCTCGTTCGCGGGCAACATCTTCGACGTGAAGACGACCCCCGCAGGGTGCCGGTCTACGTAGCTTCCAGTCGCGGTTCGAACGTTGAGGTGTTCATCGACGCCGATCATCCCGTATTTACCGATTTCGCCGTCGACACGCGCGACCTCGTCGTGATGGAGCTCGCCGAGTTCCTCCGCATCCGCAACAACGACAAGACGATCGCGCTGTCAGACATGTTCTATGAGTTGAAGGAACGCTGCCTGGCAGATCAGAAGGTCAGCGGTTATGCACTCAACGATGTTGCCACCCGCATCCTAGACCGCATCCGAGAGGCCATGCGCCCGGTCATCGCAGGAAGCTCCACTGGGTACTGGGACCTCCTCTCCATCGACGACCAAGACGCAGCGCAGCACAAGTTCGCGGCCGAAGGGGGAACCGCCCGCTGGGAAGAGGACGTTCTGACTAGCGGCGAATGGATTGAGTACGTCCCGGGGATGGCTCTCGTGCGGCTCGTCACCGCACGCCCTGAGATGTTCCTTGACGGCCGGGTATTTCGCTCCGCCTACACTGGTATGCCCAGCAGCGAGGCAAGAGCGATGTCCGCTGAACGCGTCCTGGATTTTCTCGGCGATGTCGCCGTCCTTGCCGATCGTCCGGTCAAGCGCAGCTCAGATGAGCTGCAACGTGGCCGGCTGTCGTGCCTACTGCTTGAGCGCGAACTCAGTGCAACGGACACCATTGAGGATCCGACGCCATGACGAGATCCTTTCTCGATCCTCAGCTCCTCGTCGCCGGAGGACCACACCGATTCACCCGGCAGGTCGAGAGACTACTGGGCCAGCTTGGCTTCCACGATATTGTCAATATCGACGGCAGCGGCGATCACGGCGGAGACCTCATCGCTAGCCTCAATGGCCGCCTGTGGGTTTTCCAGGCGAAATGGAAGAAGAGCGGTAGCGTCGATGCATCAGCAGTGGATGAAGTCAGCACGGCTTATGACCACTACGGCGCAAGCAAGGCGGTCGTGGTCACCAACGCTAAGCCCTCCGCCGCTGCGCAGAAGCGCGCCGGTGAGTTTGCTAGTTTGGGCCGCCGAGTCGACTTCTGGTCCGGCGCGGAGCTCCAAGAGCTCATTTCTGCCGCGGAAGAGCACACGCCGCTTCGGTTGCGAGACTACCAGGATGACGCGGTGGCAAGGCTGTGGTCCGATCTGCGCACGCGACATCGGGCCCTGCTCATCCTGGCCACAGGCCTCGGGAAGACCGTCGTTGGGGGTGAGGTAATCGGTCGGCACCTCCGGGAGCACCCCGACCGGGACGTCCTCGTCGTTGCTCACACCAAGGATTTGGTCAGCCAGCTCGAGCGGGCGCTGTGGCGACATCTACCCAAGAGTATCAAGACCCAAGTCCTCACTGGCGATGACAAACCCAGCGACTTGTCCGGAGTGACCTGCGCGACGTCAGCAAGCGCACTGACGGCGGTTCAACGTGGATGGCGTCCCGGACTAATCATGGTCGATGAGTCCCACCATGTCGGGGAGGATGGAACCTTCGACGACCTGTTGCACGAACTAGATGCGAGTCTGCAGTTCGGGGTCACCGCCACACCCTGGCGAGGCGATAGGTATGATATCGAGTCACGTTTCGGCGCGGCCAGCTGCAAATTGGGTATCGAGGAGGGCATGAAACGGGGCTATCTCGCGGCAGTGGACTACCGACTCTTTGTCGACAACATAAACTGGGACGCTGTGCGAGGATCCAGCAAGCACAATTACTCGATCAAGGAGCTCAACTCTCGTTTGTTCCTGCCTCAACGGGACGAAGCCGTCGTCGATGCGTTACTCGATGCCTGGCAACGCACCACAAACCCACGCGGCATCGTGTTCTGCCAGACGATCGCCCACTGCGAGCGGCTAGCGGCGCTCCTACGTCAGGTGCCCACTTGGAGCCGCGCATCGGCCCTTCACGCCGAAATGCCCAAGCGCGAACGACAGCAGCGGCTCCTCGACTTCCGCGCTGGCCGCGTCCCGATCCTCGCTGCGGTCGACATTCTCAACGAGGGGGTTGACGTTCCTGACGTCAACATCCTCGCCTTCGCCCGTGTCACCCACAGCCGACGGATATTCGTCCAGCAACTCGGCCGCGGCCTCCGGCTCCGTGAGGGTAAGGACAAGGTCATCGCCCTCGACTTCGTCTCCGACATCCGGCGTGTCGCCGCGTTGCTCAACCTGCGGCGGCAGCTCCACGTGGAAGAGATCGAGGTCCTCGCCCAAGTGCCGCAGGCCCATATCAGCTTCAACGACGCCGGCGCGGAGAGCCTGCTCGACCAGTGGATAAAGGACGCTGCCAGCCTGGAGACCGCCAATGATGAGGCAAGACTCCAGTTCCTAGATCCCGACACTCTCCCCGCATGAGACGCGACAAGCTCCTCCCCGCCGCTCAGCACGACGCGGTCATTTCTGCCCTTTACGACGCCGCCGACGAAGCTGACTGGAACGATCTCACCCCGCAAGAACACTCTCGCTTCTACCGGCGATGGATCGAAGACCCGGCGATCGGGGGGATCCTCACTCGTTTCATGACTCCCGAGGGCGCCCGATCCTGGATCAAGGACGGGCCTATGAAGGAGTACGCCAACGCCTCCCGCGGCACCGGGCGTTACGCTCGCTTCGGCCGCGAAGGCGGCACCGACGCCAGCGACGTTGCTCAAGCCGCACTCGGCGCTGGCGCGACCGTCATCGAGGGGACGCAGCAGAGCAAACCCCACCGATGCTTGGTGACCGGCGCTACTGAGCAGCGCAACTTCGTAGTGTGGGGCACAGGTGGAAACTTCCGCAACTTGCTCTGGGCCGCACTACGCGCTGAGGTCATCGACCGCCTACCTGCCCACATCGTGATCCTCGAACCTCCCGCCCAGCCTACGACTTCGGCAGACATGAGGACCCAGCGCGCGTTGACCGACCGCTGCCAACTCTCCCTGCACTACCTGCCTGAGGTTCTCGGCAAGGTCCGCAGAAGAGGATCCGAACCCGTTACCGACACGGCTCAAGCTCAGGAAGGGGGTCCCGGTCATGCGTGACCCTGCCACGACATCACGAATCATGAGCTCAATACGGTCCCGTGATACAGGTCCTGAGCTGCTGCTGCGTCGCGAGTTGCACCGTCGCGGTTTGCGATACCGGCTGCGCTATCCCCTAACTGGCCGGCCCGACCTCGTCTTCACCCGCGCCCGCGTCGCGGTGTTCGTCGACGGCGACTACTGGCACGGAAACACTTGGCGCCTACGCGGCGCGACATCCCTCGACGACTACCTGTGCTCACTGTCCAACTCCGCGTTCTGGCGACAGAAGATCACCGCGAACATGGCCCGTGACCGTGCCGTCACACATGAGCTACGCAACAATGGCTGGCGTGTCGTCCGGGTCTGGGAATCGGATCTCGAACGCGACCTGGAACAATCAGCCGCTATGGTTGAACGAGTTGTGCGCGGAGGTGGCCCTGGCCTGGGCGTCCTGGAGCCGTCCCTCGAGACACCGCCGATCGAGCACCCGGTCAGTGGCCCTAGCCTGACCGATTTCGGCCTACCCTCACATTCCGATGAGCGGGCTAAACCAGACATGGCTGTTCCCGCACCGCTTCAGTCCGTCGAATTGTTCGCTGGCGGTGGTGGGATGGCCCTGGGCATGCGGGCAGCCGGGTTCCACCACCATGCGCTCGTCGAATGGTGGGCTCCAGCCGCTCGCGTGCTCCGCCACAACGCCGAACTGCGCCCAGAGCTCTGGAAGCCGGACCAGATCATCGAGAATGACGTCCGCACCGTGATAGGTGACCTCGGCGAACCAGGCACCGTTCACCTAGTGGCCGGCGGCCCACCCTGCCAACCATTTTCCTTCGCCGGAGCCCACGCGGGCGATAACGACGAACGCAACATGTTCCCGGCCGCCATTGCGACGGTCCGCCAACTCCGCCCTCAACTCGTCGTATTCGAGAACGTCCCTGGCCTCACCCGCCCTTCCTTTGCGCCGTACCTCGACTACGTCAAAGCCCAGCTACGGCACCCTGATATCGCTCCCCGCGACTCCGACGAGCTGTGGAGCGATCACGACGCTCGAATCCGCGCCAGTACAGCCGCACCTGAGTACAGCGTCTACCCGGACTTCATCGACGCTGCCGACCTCGGCGTCCCACAGAGCCGTCGACGCGTGTTCCTCATCGCGATCCGTCGCGACGTCACTGGCGCGGACACCTGGGCCAACGTCAGGCGAACCCACTCCCGCGACGCCTTGCTCTATCAGCAATACATCACGGGCACCTATTGGGAACGCCACAACATGGCCCGCCCGCCGGTCCCCCCACGCTTGCTTAATCAGGTCCGACGGGTCGATCGGCTCGACGGATGCGATGACCACAAGCCATGGACCACATTGCGCGATGCCCTCAGTGACATCCCGGACCCTAGCGATAAAGAGCTCCCGGGATGGCCGAATCACCTGGCGATCCCAGGTGCGCGGACCTATGCCAAACATACCGGGAGTCCCCTCGACCTGCCCTCCAAGACAATCAAGGCGGGCGTTCATGGAGTCAGTGGCGGAGAAGGAATGCTTCGCGAGCTTGACGGCTCCGTTCGATACCTCAGTATTCGGGAAGCTGCGCTTGTCCAAGGATTCCCGGTCGATTACGAGTTCCCCGGAGTCCGTAGTCGAGTAATGGGTGTCATCGGAAATGCGGTCGCACTAGACGTTGCCGCCAGTCTCGGACACGCCTTACGTCAGCACACGCGACTATAAGGCTCTGTCACACGGGTTCGAAATGTAGGCGATCCGTTAAATTGCGCGCTCACATCCTCCCGAGTAACTAACAGAAAAGTCGACAATTGACGAATTTCGTTCGCCACTCAGACCTGGGCTCCTGAGCGCTTAGGCGTATCGGTCACCTGAGACCTCCCGGGTCTACTGCGTGTGACGCACGATAAGGATGCAGACCTACAGCGGCTACCACGCATCCTAGAGAACAGCAGGCACCGTCGCCAGCGTCTTGTCATCGTGCCGCTTCGCGCGGGGAAGGAGCCGGCCCTGCGGGTCATCGGTGCTCTCCCACTCGTGCAGCCGGCGCAGAAGGCCAGTCAAGCCGCCGTGGTCGAGTTGGGCGACGTCGGACCACTCGGGCCTGCCGCGGTGGTCAACGAGGTCGGCTGCACCATCGGTGGCGAGCACCGCCCATGCGATTCGGCCAGCCGGAATCACTGCGGTGAGTCCGTGGTCGGCAGCGGTCGGATCGGTCTCGGCGATCCAGTAGCCGTCGGCTCTGTTGCGGTAGCAGCGTTGGACGCGTTGCAGGTCGGCAAGCGTGGCGCGATGGCATTCGTCGTAGCCTGCCCCAGATCGCAGGGCCTCGACGTAGCGCGTTCGCTCGGCAAGTGGGAGGGCGGCCAATCGGTCATCGCCGAATCGGTTTGTAGTCCGATCGGTGCCGTAGTAGATCGGACTGTCGCCAAGGACATAGAGATCGGCTGCCCCGTGGCCGGCTCGCAGGATGGCGACGGTGCACGACGGGGACGCCTCGCTGTTGAGGTGAAGATTGGCCGTGGTACTTCGAATGGCTTCCGCGACCGCACCCGAGAGGTCCAGGTCCGGCTGGTGGTCGAGCTGGTCGGCGATGGTCGCGCCGAGAGTGTCGGCGTAGGTGCCGGGATCGACGTCGACCGGCTCGAACGCAGTTGCGCCGTCGAGCACGATTACCGCGCGGTCGGTCACGAAGACGCGATCAGCGTTGTTGTCGCCGCCGGCTAGTTGTGCGACGTGGACCTGCATCGCGGTTACCAGGTGTGCGGGCCGATGAGGATGCTGCTGTCCACGACGGTGAGGCCGTCGAGTTGGCATCGGACGGCCAGGCTGAATGAGTCGTTGCCGACGCGGGCATTCAGTTCGGGGAGGTGGTGCGCGAGGTAGTGCACGACTCCGCGCGAGCCGGGGCTATGGATGCCGGCGACGTGCACAATCACCCGGTCGCCCTCCACCCGTCGCGAGAGGTAACCCAGGTCCACGTCGCCGGGAGGCTGCTCGGAGAGCGGAGAACCGAGCCGCTCCCCCGTCGTCCGGTCCTCGATCCACCATCGATCGCCGTCGCGAACCATGCCCAGCCGTGGGTCGCCGGCCAGCAGCTCGGCACCGATCGGCGCGGACTTCGGACCGCAGATCACCACGGCATCACCGTCGGGCACCGTCGTTCCCTCGCGCGGGATCGTGAATGGCTCCGCAGCCAGCGCGAGCGTGCTGAGCAGAGTCGCGGCGTCCTCCTGGGTCGCCAGGTCTGCGGCGTCGACGTAGCTGCGCATCCGGGTGTCCGTACCTTCACGTAGCGGCACACCGACGTGCACCGGGCCGACACCAAAGAACGCCCGCTCCCGGGCCGGTGCCCCGGACCTGATCTGCGTCACGCGGCCCTTGGTGATCCCAAGCGCGGCGGCAATCTCGGTGTAGGTGAGCCCGCTCCCCTGGTGTGCTTCCTCGATGGCCTCCCGCCGCAGACGGGCCAACTCGGTCGCACGCTGCTGGTAGATAGACATCAGGGCGGTGGCCCGGCGCCCTCGACGGATCGGGTCGGGGTCGCGTCTGACCTCGTCGAAGTCGTCGGGACTACTCACCGTCATGAGTTTAGGGGTCTTGACAGGGTCGTGCCAGTCGCCCTATCTTGATGTTTATCCCCCCTACACAGTCAGTGATCGTCACGACCCAAAGGTTTAGGGGGCT
>JAODMX010000074.1 GCA_025464735.1 Frondihabitans sp.
GAGGAGATCGGTTTCGTGTTCCAATCGTTCAACCTCGTGCCGCGGATGTCTGCCCTGGCCAATGTCGAACTGCCGCTCAGCTACGGCGGAGTCCGTCGGGTCGAACGGCGGCGGCGTGCGCTGGAAGCCCTGGACATGGTGGGGCTCGCGGATCGCGCGGATCACCAACCGCAGGAACTCTCCGGCGGACAGCAGCAGAGGGTCGCAATCGCGCGGGCTCTCGTGACCTCGCCGACGCTCGTGCTCGCGGACGAGCCGACCGGAAACCTCGACAGCGCCTCCACGGAGGAGATCCTCTCGATCTTCGATCATCTCGCGGGACAGGGCCGCACCATCGTCATCATCACCCACGAGGAGCACGTCGCGGCGCGGGCGCATCGCGTACTCACCATCAGCGACGGACTCATCGTGGCAGACCGTCTGAATGAGGGGACCGCACGATGAGTGTCTTCGAGATCCTCCGCTCAGCGATGCGCGGCCTTACGGCCAACAAACTGCGCTCGATTCTCACGCTGCTCGGCGTGATGATCGGTGTCGCGTCCGTCATCCTGCTGCTCGCCGTCGGCAACGGCTCCGCCCAGACCGTGCAGAATGCGATCACTACCCTCGGAACGAACACCATCACCGTGCGGCCAAGCGGAAGCGGAGGCGGAGGCGCGCAAGCCGCGAGTTCCGGTTCGACCTCGAACAGCGTCAAGACGATAACGACCAGGGTGAGCGACCAGCTCGCGAGTGCCGGGCTCGGCCATGTGAAACAGGTTGTTCCACAGGTGACGACGAGCCTCACGATCTCCTCGACGACCACCTCCTCCACGGGCGTCTCGGTGATCGGCAGCACGGCGGGTTACTTCGACGTCTCGACCGCGAAGGTCGCATCGGGTAGCGCATTCACGAAAGCGGATGTCACGACCTCCGCCAAGGTCGCGGTGATCGGGTCAACCCTCGCGACGACGCTCTACCCCACAGGCACGGCTCTCGGCCAGCAGATCTCCGTCGGCGGCACGCCGTTCACGGTCGTCGGAATCCTCGCCACACAGAGCAGCGCCGGCTTCAATGATCCCAACTCGGTCGTCATAGCGCCGATCACGCGCGTGCAAACCTCCTACACCGGCTACGGCGCCCTGAGCACGGTCACGGTCGAGGCGACGAACTCCGACTCCGTGTCGGCAGCGGAGGGCGAAGTGGGCGTAATGCTCAACCAACTGCTCGGCGTCACGGACCCGACCAATCCGCCGTACACGATCACCAACCAGAGCTCGCTCCTCCAGACGGCCGCCGCGAGTGCGACGAGTTTCACCGTCCTGCTCGGAGCGGTGGCAGCCATCAGCCTGCTGGTCGGCGGCATCGGAGTGACCAACGTCATGCTCGTGACCGTCACCGAGCGCACGCGTGAGATCGGGATCAGAAAGGCGCTGGGAGCGACCCGCGGGGCCATCCTCGGTCAGTTCCTTGCGGAGGCCGCGACACTCACCCTCATCGGCGGAATACTCGGCATCGTCGTGGCCCTCATCGGATCGCGCTACCCGATCAATGGCACGCAGCCGGTGATCATCGGCTACTCGATTCCTCTTGCGCTCGGCGTCTCGGTCGCGATCGGCATCTTCTTCGGCGTGTACCCGGCGGCTCGCGCGGCGGCCATGCGACCCATCCAGGCTCTCCGAGCCATCTGATTCTTCACGGGAAAGCGACGACGATGACCGACCAGATGCCCGCCTGCCACATACACAGGTCTTCCTTATGAATTACATAGCTTGTGTGGGCACGGTCTCCTCATGAGAGTTGCTCGGCCCGTTCTCGCGAACATCGTGCTGGTCGTGGTCATACTCACCGCCCTGGTCGCCGGCGTGATCTACCTGACGCATCCCTTTCATTCGAGCGCCTCGGCCGCGGCCATCCAACTGACGAGCACCGTGCAGAAGGGGGTCGTCAGTGCGACGATCAGCGCGAGCGGCTCGATCGCACCGGTGCACGAGGTCTCTTCGTCCTTCGCGGTCGCCGGCACCGTCGCCACAGTGGCCGTCAAACCCGGGGACGTGGTGCCGGCCGGCGCCCTCCTCGGCACCCTCGATACAAGCAGCTTCTCCGCGGCGCTTGCGTCGGCGAGAACGAAGCTCAGCAACGCGAATTCGCAACTGGCTTACGCCACGGCGAGCCTCGCATCCGCGACGACCGCGGCGGCGCAGCCTCCGGCGCCCTCCCCGACCTCGCACTCCGGTCCCACCTCGGGGTCAAGCCCGTCGCAGGGAACCTCCTCCGGCCAGAACAGCGTGGCCTCGGCGCAGTCCCAGGTCGCGTCAGCGGCGTCGCAGGTCTCGACCGCCCAGGATGCCGTGGACAGCGCGACCGGCAACCTCGCGGCCGCGACGCTCACCGCCCCCATTTCGGGCGTAGTGATCGCCGTGTCAGGCGCCCCCGGCTCCCGCGCCCAGGCAGGAAGTCCCGCGCTCGCGGTGAGTCCGAGCGGCACGGCCTCGACCCAGGCCGGGTCATCCACCCCGTCGGGCTGGGCGACGATCGCCGACACGACGATCCTGACGGTGACCGCGAACATCGCGGAAGCCGACATCACCTCGGTGACCGTCGGGCAGGCCGCGACGGTCGCCTTTCCCGCGCTCAGCGGCGTGAGCACTCCCGCGAAGGTCACGGCCATCGCTCCGACCGCAACCTCGAGCAGCTCCGTCGTCAGTTACGCCGCCACCCTCACGCTCGACGCGGTGCCGAAGAATCTGCGGCTCGGGCAATCGGCCCAGGTCACGATCACGACCCGCAC
>JAODMX010000174.1 GCA_025464735.1 Frondihabitans sp.
GGGAGAGGCGCGTGGACACGCCACTACCCTATCGGCGCAGCACGCGGGCCCCAGACCTCGGCGCCCGACGTCGCCCGGGAGCTCACCAGGGTTTGCCGCTGTATTGCTCCGGGTTCTGCTTGAAGTAGCGGTTGCGGTCGTTGTTCTGCTGCTCCTGCTGCTGAGCCTGCTGGTCGCGCTTCTGCAGCTGGTCGAGCGGATTCTGCGAAGAACCCGAGGAGTTGTCGCCCTGGTTCTGGCCGGTGTTGCCCTGCCCGCTCTGAGAACCACCCTGGCCTGACTGCCCCGAGCCGCTCGAACCGCCCGCCTGCTGCTGAAGTTGCTTCTGCTTCTGCTCGAGGCGGCCGTGCGCATCCTGCAGGGGTTTCTTGCTGGGCGGGCTCTTCGGGTTGTCTGGAGTGTTGAAGCAGCCGGACGGCGCCGCGTTGTACAGGGCGAGCGCGTGCGCGTAGAAAGCCTCCGCCTGGGTGTACTCCTGGTCGAGAACGGCGCTGTCACCCTGCTGCTCAACGACGAGGACGAGGTCGGTACGCACTCGGCAGCTGGCGCCGACGTTGCTGGCGGGGACAAGCGCGAGAGCTCGTTCGAGGTCGCTCCGGGAGTCGACGAGTACACCGATGCGCCCCAGGGCGGTGCCCCTGTCGAAGTACCGCACCCAGGGCTCCAGCACATTGACCGGGCCGAGGCCGTCGGACGCCGTGACAGTGCCGTCGTACGAACCGCGGTCGTAGGTCGCCTGCGCTGTGCCAGCGAAGAACGGCAGGCTCAGCAGCTTGAGGGCGACCAAGGCGACGATCACCACGATCGGCAGGGAGATCAGCAGGAGACGCCGCCGATACGCGCGCCGGTATTCCGCGATCTCCGGGGGAACCTCGGGATCCTGGACATCAAGGGCTTCGGGATCGTCCGGCGGTGGCGGCGGGGCGACGGTGGGCAGAAGGGTCGTCACGGGGCGCTCCTTCGGAGCGGCGGTGCACGGCGAGCGTCGCGCCGAGGCGGCCGCACATCGCCCAGCGCACCGACAATGAGCGCGATGTCGACGAAGAGCAGGAGGAACAGCGGGATCGCAGGGATCCAGTACAGGTCGAAGACACTCGCCGTGCGGCCGGCCGAGCTGACGATGTGGCCGCCCTTCGCAGGGTCGACGACCGACGCGAGCGACGCGCCTGCGACGCGGTGGAGGTAGGGCACACCGAGTTCGGAGGCGATCGCCCTCAGGTTGGTCTGGTTGATCCGGGAGATCGCATCCGGATCGCCTGCCTGCGTCTTGTCTTTGATGTAGCGGTTGGCGGAGTATTCGTCGCCGTAGCCATCGAACTCCTTCATCCGGCCGCCCTGGCTCGTTCCGTAGCCGAGCACCCCTCCTCCGTCGATGTAGGTCTTGGACGACACGAACGACCCCGGCTTGGTGTCGGTGGTCTGCTCACCGTCGCCCAGGTAGTAGACCACGTTGGCGCGCTTCGGATCGCTGGTACTCGCCTCTTTGAGGACGTTTGCAAGAAGCGTGTTGGCCTCGCTGATAGTGCTGCCGTGCGAGTAGTAGGTAATCTCCTGCCGCATCGACTTCGCCGCCGTGACCACAGCCGTGGTGTCCTCGGTGAGAGGCACCCGCTGGATCGCGGTGCTGTCGAACGAGAGCAACGAGAAGCGCGCGCCGGCGAGCTGATTGGTGATCGACTCGATGTCGCTCCTGACCCCGTCGAGCCGGGGCTCGTGGCCGTCCCAGTCTTCGGCCGCGACGCTCGACGTGGTGTCGACGACGAAGAAGACGTTGAGCTCGGCGACCGAGGCCCGGGCTGTTCCGCCCGGGAGGCCCGGGCGGCAGATGATGACGAGCAGCAGAGCCACGATCACGGCACGCCGGATCCAGGACCAGAACAAGGCGCGGTGCCGCCGCTCCGCGAAGACGCGCCACAGCGTGAACCCGAGCAGGACGATCGCCGTCACGACGATCAGCGCAACGGGCAGGATTGGCTGCCAGACGAGGGGGGTCACAGTCGCACCCGCCAAAGGAGCCCGAGGGTCGCCATCACGAGGAGAAGCGCGGCGATGGCGAACGGCGCCGGGTGGTCGCTTGTGACCAGCCGCTTGGAGCCGGTGAACAATCCGGCCTCCTGGGCGTCGATCTTCTGGACGATGCTCGGAACCGTGTTGGAGTCGGTGAGGCCGTAGAAAGCTCCGCCGGTGCCGTCAACGACGTCCTTGAACTCGGTCGCGACCGAGTCGAGCGAGCCGTCGGCGCTGTAGTCGACGGGGTCGACGCCGTAGACCCGCACGTCACGCTTCGTCGCCAGCTGGCCGGCCTGCTTCAGCGTGAACAGTGGGCTCCCGTTCACATAGTTGTCGGTCGCCAGGATGATTGACTTCGGGCGGGTCTTCGAGGTGTCGCCGTCGAAACCGGTGACGCACGACGCAAGCCCATCGCCGATCAGCGACGCCCCCTGCCCGAGATCGGTGCCCGTCCAGTAACGCAGACCGCTCTCTCCCTGCGACTTGAAGGAATCGCGGTACGAAATGAGTTCGCGCTTGACGTAGTCGTAGTCGTCGGTGAGCGGGAAGACCTGCACGGCGGAGCTGTCGAACACCGTGAGCCCGATGCGCTCACCGTGGAGCTGGCCGGCGAGGCTGGCGAAGGTGTCGACGATCTTGGCGTCGACGTCGGTCATGGATCCTGAGACGTCGAGACACAGCATGATGTCGCGCTTGTACGACTGCGGCTCCACGATCTCGACCTTCGACACGCGCGAGGCGAGGAGAACGCCGGCACCGGCCGCGACGACCACGACGACGAGCACTCCGGCGAGGAGGACCCGGTAGCGCTGGATCACCCGGCGGTACTCCGGCAGGGCCGTCAGCCGCTCGCTGTGGGCGACCGGGACGCCCTCGCGGCGAAGCCGATCGCGCGTGCGCTTCCGCCAGCCGAGGTACAACCAGGCGCCGATAGCGGCGAAGCCAAGGGCGGCGAGTGGCATCCACCAGAACGTCAGCTCCATGTCGTCACCACCTCCCGCGCGGTCGCCACGGCCGCCGCGGGATCGCCGGGATGCTGCTGCTGGAACGCCGGCGGGTAGTAGCCCTCCACCGCTCCGGCGACGCGAGGGATCCGGGCGGCCCGCAGATCGGTGAGGGTCATCACCTGCGCGTCAACACCGGACGCTTCGTAAGCGAAGAAGCGCAGCAGCAGACTCAGTCGACCATGGACAGCACGCTCCGTGAGCCGCCCGGCACGGAACTCGGCGTCGACCTCGTCGATGAGGCCGGTGTATTTGAGCTTCAGCTCACGAAGTTCGGCCCTGCTGGGCCCGCGAACGACGGCCGGATGCGGCAGCCGCGTGCGGGAGAACCTCACGACGAAGACATACCAGGCCACGATCAGCGCCACGAGCCCGAGCCCCAGGAGGAGGTACAGCACGAAGTGCTCGTACTGCGCCGGCCCGAAGAAGCCCCTATCGCTCAGCACGGCGGTGCTTCTCGAGCAGGGCGAAGAGCCCGGGAACGACGTCCTTCTGGCTCGCGATCCGGTGGCTCGTGACTCCGAGAAGGCGCAGCTCATGCTCGGTCGTCGCGGTGTTCTCCTCGGCGACTTCGTCGAACAGGGCAGCGAGATGCCGATTCGAGCGCACGTAGGCGGGGAGGGCAGCGATCTCCTGGACGTCGTAGACGTCGCCTCGACCACCCGTCGAACGAACCGGCGCCGATCGCATCAGGTCGGCATCGCCGATCGTCAGCCACAGCACCTCGTGCCGTGCCCGGAGTCGTTTCACGATGGCCAGGAGGTCGTCATCCAGCCGAATGTCGTCGGTGACGATCAGAAGCATCGAGCGCGTGGTCAGGCGCCGGGCCACGCTCCCGAGGAGACCGACAACATCGCTTCGCTGGCCGTCGAGGTTGACGCGCTCGTCGATCACGCGCAGAAGCCGCTCGAGATGTTCGTCCTTCTGCCCCGTGGGGAAATCGCGGGTGCCACCCTCGTCGCCCACGACCATCGAGACGACGTCACCATGACGGGTCGCGATGTAGGCCAGGGCGCCGGCCGCCATGATGGCGATGTCCTTCTTACTCTCACCGCTCTCAGCCGTCGCCGCCATGTTGCGACCGGTGTCGACGAGGAGGGCCAGATTGTGCCGCCGCGAGGCGACGTAGCGCTTGACGAGCGGTTCGCCGTGCCTGGCGGTGGCCTTCCAATCGATGTCCTTGACCTCGTCACCGGGAACATAGGCGCGAAGGTCGTCGAAATCATGGCTCCGGCCGCGATGCACCGAGGCGTAGCCGCCCTCCAGGAGATCGAGGGTCTTCCGGTGCGCGTAGAGGCTCATCTTCGTCTTCACGCGGAGAAGCAGACCGGCCACCGATCAGGCCGCCTTCGACATCGAACGCCCGATCACCGGGGTCACGGCGTCTGGACCGCGCCGAAGATGGCGTCGATGATCGTCTCGGGGCGTACCTCGTCGGCGGCCGCCTCGTAGCCGAGAATCAACCGGTGCCGGAGGACACCGTGGCGCAGCTGCTTGATGTCGTCGGGGATGACGTAGTCGCGGCCGTTCAGAATGGCCAGAGCTCTGGCGGCCTGCGTGAACGCGATGCTCGCGCGAGGGCTGGCGCCAAACTGGATGTAGTCGGCGAGCGTGCCCGGAATGTACGGATGCGGATGCCGAGTCACGTAGACCAGCTGAACGATGTAGGTGACGATCGACGCGTCGACATAGACCCGTTTCGCGAGCTCCTGAAGGAGGCGCACGTCGTCGAGATGCACTCCAGTGGCCACACCCGAAGTGTCGTCGTCGTACACCCCCGCCTCGATCCGTCGAATGATCTCGGCCTCCTCGGCGGGGGTCGGATAATCGAGGATCTCCTTGAGCAAAAAGCGGTCGAGTTGCGCCTCGGGCAGCTGGTAGGTGCCCTCCTGCTCGATCGGGTTCTGGGTCGCCAGCACGAGAAAAGGCTGAGGCAGCTTGTAGACCGTGCCGCCGATCGACGTCTGGCGCTCCTGCATCGCTTCGAGCATGGCGCTCTGCGTCTTGGCGCTCGACCGGTTGATCTCGTCGAGCAGGACGAAGTTGGAGTGGACCGGACCCAGCTGGGTGACGAAGGTCGACGATTTGGCGTCGAAGATCTGGGTGCCGGTGATATCGCTCGGAAGGAGGTCGGGAGTGCACTGGATCCGGCGGAAGCTCGCATCGACGGCCGTGGCAAGCGTCTGCGCGGCAGTTGTCTTCGCAAGACCGGGCACGCTCTCAAGGAGCACGTGGCCACCGGTGATAAGGGCCACAAGGAGTGCGTCGCGAAGGCCCGCCTGACCGACGACCTTGGCCGAGAACGCGCCTGACACTCGACCAACGATCTCGCCGGCCCTCGTCAGTTCGGCGGCGCTGATCGGCTCGACCGGTCGCTCATGGAACCGGGTGGACAGCGTGGTGTCGGTCACTGTGACACTCTAAACCAGGCACCCGGACGACAGAGGCCCGGGGACCTCGCCGCCCGGCTTGACGATCAAGCCGTGACGACCTGGGGAGAACCAACCTCGCCCGGGGGCATTTCGGCGGCAAGCCGGTTCGCTTCGGCGATGAGGGTGGCGACAATCTCGTTCTCGGGCACGGTCTTGATGACCTCGCCCTTGACGAAGATCTGACCCTTGCCGTTGCCGGAGGCCACACCGAGGTCGGCCTCGCGAGCCTCCCCCGGGCCGTTGACGACGCAGCCCATGACCGCGACACGCAGCGGCACGCTCATGCCCTCGAGGCCGTCGGTGACGTCGTTGGCGAGCTTGTAGACGTCGACCTGGGCTCGGCCACAACTCGGGCAGCTGACGATCTCGAGCTTGCGCTCGCGCAGATTCAATGACTGCAGGATCTGCAGACCCACCTTGACCTCTTCGGCCGGCGGTGCGCTGAGCGAGACTCGGATCGTGTCTCCGATGCCTTCGGAGAGCAGGATGCCGAACGCCGTCGCGCTCTTGATCGTGCCCTGGAACGACGGGCCGGCCTCAGTCACGCCGAGATGCAGTGGCCAGTCGCCTCGCTCGGCGAGCAAGCGGTAGGCCTTGACCATGATGATGGGGTCGTTGTGCTTGACCGAGATCTTGAAGTCATGGAAATCGTGCTCTTCGAAGAGACTGGCCTCCCACACGGCGCTCTCCACGAGCGCCTCCGGAGTGGCCTTGCCGTACTTCTGCAGGATGCTCGGCTCGAGCGAACCCGCGTTGACACCGATTCGAATGGACACCCCCGCTGCCTTGGCCGCAGCCGCGATCTTGCCGACCTGGTCGTCGAACTTGCGAATATTGCCCGGGTTGACTCGGACAGCGGCACATCCGGCGTCGATGGCCGCGTAGACGTAGTTGGGCTGGAAGTGGATGTCGGCGATCACCGGGATCTGGCTCTTCTTCGCGATGATCGGAAGCGCCTCGGCGTCGTCTCGACTCGGCACGGCGACGCGCACGATGTCGCAGCCGGAGGCAGTGAGTTCGGCGATCTGCTGGAGGGTGGCGTTGATGTTGGGTGTGGGGGTCGTTGTCATCGACTGAACGCTGATCTGAGCGTCACCACCGACGAGAACCTTGCCGACCTTGATCTGACGCGACTTGCGACGCGGAGCAAGGATTTCGGGGACTTTGGGCATTCCGAGGTTGACTGCAGGCACGCCCTCATCGTAATCCTCGGCGCTGGGATCAACCCAGGGAGACGGGGTTCACGATGTCGGCATAGATCAGGAGCAGACTCATCGCCCCGAGGACCGCGACCACGGCGAAAGTGAGCGGGATGACCTTCGCCGTGTCGACCGGCCCGGGGTCGCGCTTGCCGAACAGCTTCGCGAAGAAGCGACGGACGCCCTCGATGATCGCCCCGGCGACGTGACCGCCGTCGAGAGGCATCAGCGGGATGAGGTTGAAGACGAACAGGGCGATGTTCAGCGAGGCCAGCAGACCCACCAGAACGCTCAGTCGGTCGACGATGGGCACCGAGTTGAGCGAGGCCACCTCACCGGCCATTCGACCGACGCCGACGACACTCACCGGTCCGTCGGCGGAGCGCGTTCCACCGCCGAACGCCGCCTTGGCCACCCCGACCATCCGCTCGGGAAGATTCAGGATCAGGTTGCCGACGCTCTCAATGTTTGAGCCAACGGCCGGGAGGACGGCGGTGAGAGGCTCCTGGATCCGCGCCGTCGCAGCGCCGATGCCGACGAAGCCGACGTCCTCAGTCTCTTTCTTACCTGCGGAGTTCGTGACGACGTTGCCGTTGGCGTCAGTTTTGTACCGCTCGGTGAGGAGCGGCGTCACGCTGAGCGTGACGTCCTGGCGCCCGCGCTTCACCACGACGCGGAGAGTCTTGCCCGCGGACTTCTGGATGATCGATGTCGACTGGATCCAGCTCGTGACCTTGGTGCCGTCAATCGAGACAAGCTGGTCTTTCGGCTGGATGCCGGCGGCCGCGCCCGGCGACGCCTTCGCGTCCGCTGAGCACGTCGTCGAGGTCGAGGACGCCGGCAGCACGCACTGCGACACCGTGCCGATCGTTGTCGTCTCCTGCTGCGTGCCGAAGCCGCACAGAACAACCGTGAAGAGCACGATCGCGATCAGGAGGTTCATGACCGGGCCGCCGAGCATGATGACGATGCGCTTCGGAACGGCGAGGCGGTAGAACGTACGCGAGTCGTCGCCCTCGTCGATCGTTTCTGCGGAAGCCTCACGGGCATCCTGCACCAGGGTCTGGAACATGCCTGTCGTGGCGGTCCTGCCCCGCGATTCGACCGCGTCGACGGCCACGTCGCCGGTCTTCTGAGGCGGGAACATTCCAGACATCGAAATATATCCGCCAAGCGGAATGGCCTTGACGCCGTACTCGGTCTCGCCCTTCCGACGGGAGAAGATCGTCGGCCCGAAGCCGATCATGTACTGGCCGACCTTGACGCCGAAGGCCTTCGCAGGGATCAGGTGACCGATCTCGTGGAGACCGATCGACAGCACGAGCCCGACCACCACCACGAGGATTCCGAGCACATAGAGCAGGACAGTTTCCACCCGCACACAGTACGGGACTTCGTCAGTGAACCAGCCGGACGCGGCCTGTGGGAGCGATCAGCGGGCGAGGGCCCTCTGGGCGAGCACTCGATCGGCTTCAGTTCGTGCCCATCGCTCCGCCTCAAGCACGCCCTCCAGCGTGACCGGGGCCGGGGTGTGGGCATCGACGACGACGCGAATCGTGTCCAGGATGTCGAGGTAGCCGATCTTCGACGCGTGGAACGCGAGCACCGCCTGCTCGTTGGCAGCGTTAAAGACGGCCGGATACGTCGCACCGGCGCGGCCAACGTCCTTCGCCAGGTCGACGGAGGGGAAGGCCTTCCGATCGAGGGGCTCGAAGGTCCACGTGGAGGCGGTCGTCCAGTCGAGCGGGACCCCGACGCCCGCGACGCGGTCGGGCCAGGCCAACCCGAGCGAGATGGGCACGCGCATGTCGGGCGGCGATGCCTGGGCGATCGTGGAGCCATCGGTGAACTCGACCATGGAGTGAACGATCGACTGCGGATGCACGGTGACGTCGATCTGGTCGTAGTCGACGTCGAAGAGCAGATGGGCCTCGATCACCTCGAGGCCCTTGTTGACGAGGGTCGAGGAGTTGGTCGTGACCACGAGCCCCATGTCCCAGGTCGGGTGCGCGAGCGCCTCGCGAGGAGTGACGTCGCGGAGCGACTCACGGCTGCGACCGCGGAACGGACCGCCCGATGCGGTGAGCACGAGCCGACGCACCTCGCTCTTCGATCCCGCACGGAGGGCCTGCGCGATCGCAGAGTGCTCGGAGTCGACGGGCACCAACTGCCCGGGCGCAGCCGCGGCCTTCACGAGGTCGCCGCCAACGATCAAGCTCTCCTTGTTCGCCAACGCCAGGGTCGCGCCCGACTCCAACGCGGCCAGCGTCGGGCCGAGTCCCACCGACCCCGTAATGCCGTTGAGCACGACGTCCGCGTCGACGTCGCGGACGAGCGCGACGGACTCGTCCGTACCGAGAGCGGTGTGCTCCACCCCGAAGGCCTTCGCCTGCTCGGCGAGCAGGTCACGGTTGGATCCGGCCGACAACCCGACGAGGCTGAAGAGATGCGGATTCGCCTGGATCACGTCGAGCGCCTGCACGCCGATAGAACCGGTGGATCCGAGAACGATGATGCGTCGCATCACGCCAGCCTATTCGCGGTGACCGGTCAGCTCGATCCTGGTGCTACGCCGGTCAGCTCGTGGCGAGGATGTCGATCACGAAGACCAGGGTGTCGGTGCCCTTGATTCCGGCGGTGTCGTTACCGGCCGTCCCATAGCCGTCCGCGGGCGGCAGGATCACGAGAACGCGCGAGCCGATCTTCTGGCCCACGATCGCCTTCTTGAAGCCGGACACGACCTGGCTCGTCGAGAACGTCGTGGGGCCGCTCCCCCAGCTCTGGTCGAAGACCTTGCCGGTGCGCCAGAGGGTGCCCTGATATTGCACGGTGACGGACGCGCCCGACGCCACCTTCGCTCCTGAGCCCTGTTTCAAAGTCTCGATCTGGTAGGTCGACGGAGCCTTCGTCTTGGGGATCGTCACCGTCGGCTTGCCGTCGGACGCGAAGCTGACCGCCGGGAAACCGGATTTCGGCGCAACCGGTGTGCCGGTCGCCTGCAGGGGCACCGTCGACAGGAGGTCCATCACGATGACGATGTCGTCGCCGGCCTTGATATTGAAGTCCTCGGATCCGTTGCTGCCGAACATGTCGGACGCGTCGGCCACCGTCACCGTGCGCGAGCCGACCGCGGCGCACTCCATCGCCTTGACGAGCCCCGGCAGGTAGAGCTTGTCACTCACCGTGAACTGCGCCGCGGCCATGCCCTTGTACCCCGCCGTCGTGACCTTCGCACCCGAGGTCGCGTCGTAGATGGTGAAGGCGACGTTGAGGAGAGTGCCGGTCACGGCTTTCTTGCCCGTACCCCCAACGATCGTCGATCGTTGGGTCTTGGTGACCGACAGACCCTTCGTGAACGAGACAGTGGGTGCCGCGTCCAGCTTGCCTGCGACCTTGACCGACTTCGACGCCGCACCCGCGGCGGGAGCGCTGCAGGAGGTCTGGGTGTCTCCCGTCGCAGTCGACGTCGGGGCTGTCGACGAACTCGACGAGGTACACCCGGTCAGAGCGAGGGCGATCATGGGGACGAGAGCGAGGCTGGACAAAGCGAGGGAGCGGCGCATACTGGCTTTCGAGTGGGGGCTTCTGGACTTCGAGCGGTGAGGCTCGACCGTTGCCCACCATCGCGCGAGACACGCGACAGGGAACGGACTCCGACAGTCTGATCGACGAATCAGGCCGATAGCTGGGTGCTGGCGGCGACGATCGTCGGCTCATGCTTGACCGGGAAGTTGACCGACGAGGCGATGAAGCACTGCTGGGAGGCTTTGTGATGGAGTTCTTCCGCGGCCTGCACCATCGACGCGTCGGCCACCGTCACCCGCGGCCGAAGAGTGACCTCGGTGAAGTGGCCGCCACCATCGTTGGTCTGAACCATCGTGCCGACGGCATCGTCGACGTACGCCGTCACAACGACCCCACCCGTGGCACACACGTGGAGGTAGCTCAGAAGGTGGCACTGCGAAAGCGCACCGAGCAGCAGTTCCTCCGGGTTCCACCGATCCGCGTCACCCCGGAACGGCCGATCCGCGGAGCCTGCGATGTCTGATTTGCCGGCGACGCTCAGCACGTGATCACGCCCGTACGAGCGGTAGTCGACGGTGCCGACGTCTCGCGCCCCGGTCCAAGTCGTACGCAGGTCGTAGTGGTGGTCGATCATGTGGTGAACTCCTTCTCGTACCACCATCGTTACACTCCCCATCATGAACGACCACCACCCCGACCACGTCGAAACTTCTTCTCGGCACCCCCTGGACGTGAACGGATCACGAGAATTGGCCGTTCTCGAACGGTCGGGCTTCGCGGAGAGTCGGCACATCGGAGCGGCTGCCGTCGTGGCGGCGGACGGCCGAGTGCTGCGCTCGGTCGGAGACGTCTCGGCGTCGATCTACCCGCGCTCGTGCCTCAAACCTTTCCAGGCCCTGGCCGTACTGCGCTCGGGCGCCCGCCTCGAAGGCCCCGAGGCCGTCCTGGCAATGGCGAGTCATGCGGGCACCGCGGCCCACCAGGCAGTCGTCAACGGGATGCTGGCGCGCGCCGGCGCTGCCGAAGACGATCTCCTGTGCCCGGTCGACTGGCCATTCGACCGGGAGACGGCCCGCCTCGCACCGGCGAAGCGCAAGCTCTTCATGAACTGCAGTGGCAAACACGCCGGCTTCTTACTCGCCTGCGCACATCACGGCTGGGACGCCAGCCGATACGACAACCTCGACCATCCGCTTCAACTGGCGGTGCGGGAGACCGTGTCGGAGTACACCGGCGAGCTCATCGACCACGCCGGCGTC
>JAODMX010000102.1 GCA_025464735.1 Frondihabitans sp.
GGTCGACGCCGACAACACGCTTCTCTTGATCCACGGCTGGGGGTCCAACGCGACGACCTGGGCCGCTCACGTAAAGCCGCTCGCTCGGAGATTCCGGGTCATCGCCGTCGACCTTCGTGGTCACGGATCCTCGGGGACCGGGCCCGCCGGATCCGGGACGGTGTCGCGATTGGCCCAGGATCTCGCGGAGCTCCTCGCGCGCGTGCACGCCCAGCGAGTCATCGCCATCGGCCACTCCATGGGCGGAACCGTGGCTACGATCCTCGCCGTCGAACGACCCGACCTGATCGTCGGGCTCGTCGTCGTGGATCCTGCCTACGGGGCGGAACCCGACGAGATGCTCACGGTCGATCGTCGCCTCGCCGAGTGCACCGAAAGCGGTGGCCTCGAACCGGCCAGGACGATCGCGAACGCGTTCTCACCGGGAGCCGACCCTCGCCTCGTCATCGCCGCACGGCACAACGTCCTCGGCACTCCGCGCGACGCTCTGGCGACGGGCTTCGCGTCGATGTACCTCGGCCCGCAGGCCTTCGGCTCCGTCGATTCAGCACGCATCTACCTGGCTCGGCGCCGCAGACCGGTCCTCGCGATCTACCCCTCCGAGTCACGAGCGAAAACCGATCGCTCAACCGACACGGATGACCTGACCGTCGTCATCGCGCGAGTAGCGAGCCATTTCCTTCACGAAGAGGATCCCGAGTGGTTCGTCGACCTCGTGAGCGAGTGGACCCTGAGCCTGACATGACCGCCTTTCAGTGGCGCACGAGCAGGATCCAGATCGACATCTCGTCGACCGACGGCGGCCCGGCCTGCCTCGAGTCATTCCTCCCGGAAGGTACCGGGCCGCGCCTGATCTCGTCCCCCTCGCCCACCGACTACCCGACCCTTCGGCAGCCGCTGCTTACGCAGCCCCTCGTCGAGCTGTCCGTCTCAGGCACAGGACACGCGCGAAGCGGTCAACGGTTGGTGGAATCCGCCGTCGGCCGCGCCCTTGTCCTCGACGACATCCGCCCCTCCCGGGGGAGGAACATCGACACTCTCGTTGTGCGCCAACGCCACGACGCCCTCGGTCTCGTCGTCGAAAGCCGGTTCGTGGCTCGAGACGACACGGCGGCAGTGACCGTGAGCACCCTCGTCGAGAATGCGGGGGCTTCGCCCGTCGACCTGACCAGTGTGTCGAGCATTGCCTTCGGCATCCCAACCGACGACATCAACCCCCGCGATGCCCAGCTCGCCTGGGCCCGCAGTGACTGGCTCGCGGAGAACCGCTGGACGGTCGAGAGCCTCCGAGATCACCTACTCCCCGACCTCGGTCTGCGTCTCCACGGTCAGGATCCGCGCGGCGCCTTCACCGTGAGCAGCACCGGGACCTGGTCGACGGGAACCGCGCTTCCGATGGGGGTCCTCCACGATTCGTCGACGGGCTTCGCGCTGGCGTGGCAGGTCGAGAGCGGAACCGACTGGACCTGGGAGATCGGCGAGAGGCGGCAGGGCCTCTACCTGGTCGCCGAGGGCCCGGACGATCGACGCCAGCAGTGGCGCCACCGAGTCCCGCCCGGGGAGTCGTTCGAGTCCGTCCCGGCGACGATCGCGGTCTCGACGGAAGGACAGGACGGAGCCATCGCCGAACTGACACAGCACCGGCGGGGTGTGCGACTGCCACATCCGGATTCGGAGGCGCTGCCCGTCGTCTACAACGACTACATGAACACGCTCGACGCCGATGCGACCACGGCGAGGCTGCTTCCTCTGATCCCGGCCGCTGCCGACGTCGGAGCAGAAACGTTCGTCCTCGACGCGGGCTGGTACGACGACGGCACCGACTGGTGGGACGCCGTCGGCGAATGGAACCCGTCATCCAGCCGGTTCCCGGACGGCGGACTCGGCCGCGTCATCGACGCCATCCGCGCGGCCGGCATGCACCCGGGCCTCTGGCTCGAGCCCGAGATCGTGGGCGAGCGGAGCCCCGTCGCCGACCGGCTGCCCGCCGCTGCCTTCTTCCAGAGCGACGGCGCACGCGTCCTCGAGCACGGCCGATTCCACCTCGACCTCAGACACGACGCGGCGGTGTCTCACCTCGACGCCACCGTCGATCGACTCGTCGCCGACTTCGGCATCGACTATTTCAAGTTCGACTACAACATCGACGCGACGGGCACCGATCACGACTCGGACTCCCGGAGCGATGGCCTGCTGGCGGCGGATCGCGCACGCACGGCCTGGATCCGACGCCTCCTCGACCGCCATCCGGGTCTGACGATCGAGAACTGTGGCTCCGGCGCGATGCGCGCCGACCCCGCCACTCTCGAGACTTATCAGCTGCAGTCGACGAGTGACCAGCAGAACTGGTTGCTCTATCCGCCCATCGCCAGCGCCGCACCGATGAGCATGCCGCCCGAACAGGCGGCGAGTTGGGCCTACCCGCAACCGGAGATGAGTGCCGAGGAGAATGCCTTCACTCTCGTCACGGGGCTCTCCGGACGCCTCTACCTCTCCGGGTTCCTCGACCGAATGACCACCGCCCAGCGCGATCTCGTGCGCGCGGCGACGGAAGCCTTCCGGTCCGTCCGGTCTCGAATCGCGACGGCCGAACCGTTCTGGCCCCTGGGCCTCCCGGCGTGGACCGACTCGCAGGTGGCCCTCGGCTACCGAGACGACGCGGGGATCCTCTTGTTCGTGTGGAATCGGGATCCTGCCGCCCCCAGCGTTGAAATGGCGCTGCCTCTCCCCCACAGCGCGCCACCCAGGATCCTGCCCCTGTTCCCCGCGCAGCTGCCGCCGTGGGACGCGACCTGGACCGCCGACAGCTCAGTTCTGACACTGACGCCGATCGGAGGCGAGCCGAGCGCGCGCGTCTTCGCCATCGATCGAGCACCGGCACGATGAGCGCGCCCGGCGCCAACGAAGGACAACCCCGAGCACGGATCATCTCAGGCAACGGCCGGTACGCCGACCCCTGGCACGACTTCGCAGGGACGTCAGCGGCGCTCGCGACAGTGATCGCCGAGGCCGGATTCGAGGTCGAGGTGAGGGACGATGTCGACGACGCCCTCGCCGACCTCTCGCACGTCGACCTCGTGGCGGTCAACGTCGGGCGGCCGTCGACAGTCGACGAGGACGCCGACGCTCGCAGCCGAGCCGGAATCCTCGCGCATCTGGAGCGGGACCGCCCGCTGCTGGGACTCCACGTCTCCGCAACGAGCATGCCCGGCATGCCCGAATGGGAGGACGTGCTCGGCGGCATCTGGGTTCGCGGGACGACGATGCACCCGGAGCAGGGAACGGGTCGCGTCGAGATCGTGCACGGCGCCGAGATCGGCCACAGCCTCGATGATTTCGACGTCAACGACGAGTTCTATTCCTACCTGCGCGTGCACGACGACGCCGAAGTCATCGCCCAGCATCGATTCGACGGCGCGACGCACCCACTTGCTTGGAGCCATCGCTACGGATCGGCACGCGTGGTGTACGACGCGCTCGGCCATCACCCCGACAGCTTCGCCGCCGACGGACATCGGCGCCTCCTGACCGAGGCAGTTCGCTGGCTAAGTGTGCCCGGGACGCTCTGACGCGCGGCAGAGGTGCGGGGTGACACGCTTCTGATTCCCGAAGCCTCTGGCAAAACTCTCGCGCTGCCGTTACATTGGTATCGTTACCAACGGCGGTGGCAGCTTGCCCAACGCTCGTTTAGCCGACACAGTGAGGTGAGGGTTCACAATGAACGACCGGACGAATAATCACGGTGAGCAGTCGAGCGGGGTTTCCCGCCGCGCGTTCATCGGAATGACCGCCGCGGGCGTCACGGTCATCGGGCTCTCCTCCATGACCCAGGCGGCCGCACCGCGAGCATACGGCGCTGGCGCGCAGGGCAGCAGCGCCGACCTGACGATCACTCCGGTCGCCTACGGCGCGGTGTACGTGGGGCGCACCGCGCAATTCGTCGTGAAGTCTCCAGCCCCGGTGGTCAACTGGACGGTGACCGACATCTGGAACGACGTGGTTCGGTCTGGATCCGCGCGCATGAATCCGGGCGGCGCGACCGTCAGTGTCCCGGTCGATGACGGGTACTACGTGATCGAAGCGACCGCTTCCGGTGGAACCGCATCCGCCCGCTTGCCCTTCACTGCCCTCGCGCCCTATCGTCTGCCCGCGGATTCCGCGTTCGGCGCGAACACCCATCTGCAGCCGGCGACGATCGTGCCGCTGCTCGCCGCGCTGGGCATCACGTGGGCTCGCACCGACCTGCAGTGGGAGCTGATCGAGCCGGCCCCGCTTGCGGGCTGGACGACCCAGGTGTACCAGGCGGATGCCACCGTCTCGCTCGACACGGGCGTCGCCCACACCGGCACGTCCTCGGTGAAGATCACGAACGCCTCAGCGATCCAGGACAACTATTACGCGACCATCGCCCAGCCCATCACGGTCGCGCCGTCGACCACCTACACGATCTCGGCGTGGGTCAAAGGTGAGGGGGTCAACTCGCTCGCATTCACGGTCGCAAGCGACTGGGGCAACCGCGTCGACGCCCCCAGCGGAACCTACGACTGGACAGAGGTGACCTTTGAGCACACGACGGGCGCGGGAGAGACCTCCTTCAACCTGCGCCTGCTCTCGAGCGATATCACTACTGCCGCCTGGATGGATGACGTCGTGGTCGTTGCGCAGGGGTCGAGCGCCAACCTCGTCACCAATCCCGGGTTCGAGCTCGGCCTCGTGAGCGGTTACACCTTCGACACGTTCGACCCCTACGTGCATGCGCTTCTGGCGCGCGGAATCAACCCGCTGCCGATCCTCGACTACGCGAACCCCAAGTACGACGACGGCAACACCCCGTACACGGATCCCGGCCGGGCGGCGTTCGCGGCCTACGCCACCGCGGTGATGGAACACTACGGCCCGCGGATCCACGCCACCGAGGTCTACAACGAGTGGAATGCCGGATGGTTCAACACAGGCCCCGCGGGATCCGACCCGGTCGTGTACGCACAGCTTCTCGCCGCGACCTACGACGCAGTGAAGGCGGTGAACCCGCACACCAAGGTCGTGGGCGGCGTGACCTACGGGACGGCGACAGACTGGCTCGGCCAGATGTTCGCCGCGGGTGGGATGACCCACCTGGATGTCATCTCGAACCATCCGTACACCGGCAATCCCGAAAGCAACGGCGGGATCGATGCGGCCGAAGCGCAGGTGGTCGCGCTGATCAAAAACGACAACGGCGGCGTCGCGAAACCCGTCTGGGTGTCCGAACTCGGATGGTCGCTCGGTGATGAACTGACGACTGCGGGTTTCCTGGTCCGCGGACTCGTTCTGAGCCTCGCCGGCGGAGTGGAGAAGTTCTTCTGGTACGACCTCATCGGTGATCAGAACTACGGCCTGCTGAACCAGACGGCCACCTCTTTGACCCCACGTCCGGCCTTCAGCGCCTACGCCAACGCCATCCGCCTGATCGACGGGCACGACTACGCAGGCGGCGGACAGGTCGGGAGCGGCACTGTGCGCCGCTACGGGTTCACCAGCAACTCCCGAGCCCAGGATGTCGTCGTGCTGTGGAGCACAGGAACGCACGACGCAGTCACCGTGGCTACGAACTCGCCGCTCACGCTCGTCGATGTCACGGGGACCCCGACGACGGTTGTGCCGCTGAACGGACAACTTCACCTCACGGCGACGGGCACACCGATCTTCCTGCTCGGTCGCGGCATCGCCTCGCACCTCCCTGTCGTGGCGACCGACCTCCGAATCGATGTGACCGCGCCGCAGCTCATTCGCACGGCCGACGGCGACCTGCAACTCAGCTATGCGCTCGATAACACACACGCAGCCGCCGCAGATCTCACCTTCACGACCCTGGGCATCAGCACCCGCGTCCGGGCCGCAGCGGGGAAGGCCGCGACGGTGGTGGCATCTCTTCCGGTCTCTCTGCTGTCTGCCGGCAGCAATACGCTGGTCACGTTCGTCAGGTCGGGCGGCACCGTGGTCGGGCGCCTCAGCACCACGGTTGTGGTGATCGACGAACCCGCGGGCGCTATCGCGACAATCGGCGCGGTCGACTGGACGGACGACGGCTTCGCGCTGGCGCCAGGCGGATACGGGAGCTACTCGACCAACTTCCCGAACGATGTGACGTTCACGGTGGGCAGCTCGGATCCCGCACAAGCATGGCCCTATATCCATCCGGGGCCGGACGACGGATGGGCGGGGTCGCGAGCGCACCCTTTCACCGTCTCGTTCCACCTCGACGCGGTACCGAGCGCGGGTTTGCAGCTCGTCGTCTTCCTGCTCGACACCCATAACACCGATCCCGGAAGCGTCAGCATCGCGCTCAACTCCGGGGCGCCGACATCGGTCGCCCTGCCCGCGGGCGGAGGTAGTGGATACGCCGACGGCAGCGCGCTCACTTCCGGCGACCAGCCCTACCAGTTCGCCGTCGATCTCCCGGCCGCGATCCTCGCGACCGGAGCAAACACGATCGTCATCACAAAGACGAGTGGCTCCTGGATGGTCTATGACGCGATCGGGATCTTCGCGGCATGATCGAGCAGCACGCGGCGCGGAGTTGCCTTCTTGCGCAGCGAGTTGATAACGTTACCAGACAGCAACATACGGAAGGTTCACGTGCAAAAATATCTGCCGGGCGGGGACAGCGGGTCTTCCTACGACAAGTACCCGGCGATCGCCCTCCCCTCGCCCCATCGCCTGTGGAAGGGCGACGAAGCGTGGCGGAGAATCGCGGCCGACATCGACGGTGGGGCTCGCCTCATCGCAATCGACACCTACCCGGGGGTCGAGCTCGACGCACTCATTGAGACACTGCACGATGCATTCCCGGGCGCCGATGTGATCGACATCGAGGATGCCGCCGCGAAGCCCATCCACGACATCGACGCGATGATCGAGCAGAACCTCACCGACGACCGCGTGTTCGGGGTGCTCGGCCACCAGACTCTCGACGCGTTCTACGACACGGTGCGCCTCCAGACGGTCGCCGACGGGCTTGCGTCGTCGACGGTGCCGACCTTCGTCGTGGGCTGGGGGGCAACGCTCACCCCGACGGCGTTCGATGCAATCATCCTCGCCGACCTGGCACGCTGGGAGATTCAGAGACGCCAGCGTGCGGGTGCCCCCAACTGGCGCTGTGCGAACTTTGACGAAGACGCGATCCGCAAGGTGAAGCGGGGGTTCTTCGTGGAGTGGCGCGTCGCCGATCGACACAAGCGGGCCATCTTCGACCAGATCGACTACGTGCTCGACACGAACGCCTCCGTCTCGGAGGCGAAGCTCATCACCGCCGAGACCTTCGCGACGGGCATCCGTACGGCCACCGAACGACCATTCAGAGTCGTCCCCTTCTTCGACCCTGGCGTCTGGGGCGGACAGTGGATGCGGGAGATCTGCGGACTCGGCGACCAGCCCAACTACGCGTGGGGCTTCGACTGCGTGCCCGAGGAGAACAGCATCCTGCTGGACGTCGACGGCGAGGTCTTCGAGCTCCCCGCGCTCGACGTGGTTCTGCTGCACCCGCGCGAACTGCTCGGCGAGAAGACGTTTGCGCGCTTCGGCGCGGAGTTCCCCATCCGGTTCGATTTCCTCGACACCATGGCCGGGGGCAACCTCTCGCTGCAGGTACACCCGCTGACGGACTACATCCAGAACACCTTCGGGATGCACTACACGCAGGACGAAAGTTACTACCTCCTGGATGCCGCGGACGACGCGGTGGTCTACCTCGGAACCAAGACGGGGATCGATCCCGCCGAGATGGAAGCCGACCTACGCGCGGCCTCGCGCGGCGAGCAGCTGTTCGACGCCGAGCGCTTCGTCAACACCTTCCCGGCGAAGAAGCACGACCACTTCCTGATTCCCGCGGGCACCGTGCACTGCTCGGGAGCCAACTCGATGGTGCTCGAAATCTCCGCGACGCCCTATCTCTTCACCTTCAAGATGTGGGACTGGGGTCGGCTTGGCCTCGACGGCGTTCCACGGCCCATCCATCTCGATCACGCGATCAGAAACGTGCAATGGGACCGCGATACCGAGTGGACGAGCGCAAACCTCGTCAATCGCGCGGTCGAAGTCGCGAGCGGACCGGGCTGGGTCGAGGAGCACACCGGGCTGCACGAGCTCGAGTTCATCGAGGTGCGCCGGCACTGGTTCGAGGACGTCGTCCCGCACGACACCGAAGGAACGGTGAACGTCCTCAACCTCGTGGAGGGCGACGAGGCCATCGTGGAGAGCCCTTCCGGCGCATTCGAGCCGTTCGTGGTGCACTACGCGGAGACCTTCATCGTGCCCGCGCAGGTCGGGCCGTACACGGTTCGCCCCTTCGGCACGTCCGTCGGCAATCGGCTTGGGACCGTCAAGGCCTCCGTTCGCGCGACCGCGGTCTGATCGCTCGGATTCGCTACCTGTATGCCGCAGCACCGATGAGCGGTGCGTCGTCGAAGAGCCGAGAGGGTCGGATGCGGACCGGCATGGAGGTCGCATTCTCGACCCCGCGCTCGAAGGCCGGACCGAGCACATCCCACGACCTGGCCATCGAGCCGCCGACGACGACCTCCCGGGCGAGGAAACGGGCGAACCACGGGGCGAGAGCGCATCCCAGGTCGACCATGGCTGCCTCGATGACGATGCTCGCCCTCGGCTCCTCTCTGCGTGCCCGATCGGTGATCTCCCGGACCGAGAGCATGCCTCCGCCCGCTTCGGCGTAGCGCCGCTGGATCGCGCGCGTCGAGACCCAGTCTTCGAGTGGCTCACCATCGATCTCGAGCAGGTGTGCCCAGCCGTGCGGCGGCACCTCGGGCCCCGATTCGATCGGCTGCCCGCAGTCGAGGAACGCCGAACCGATGCCGGTGCCGAGGGTGATGCAGGCGAAACGCACGGGCCGGTCCGGCGAGACCGACCACTCGCCGATGCCGTAGGCGATCGCGTCGTTCACGAAGCGGATGCGATCGCCGGCGATTCCGAGCCGCGACGAGAATTCCGACCGCAGATCGACTCCGGCGAGGGCGCGGAACTTTGCGACGCCCTCGAAGGATCCGGAGCCTCGTTCGTAATCGAACGGTCCGGGCAGTGCGATGACCCACTGCCGGGCATCCGCGGCCGCGCCGCGCAGGGTGTCGACCATGGTCCCAAGAAGGGTCTCGCGGTCGCTATCCGCGTCGTAGTCGGAGTTCGACCTGGCGAGAATGCGCGGCTCGGGCCCGAGCTCGACGACCGCGGCGGTCACGTGCGAACCGCCGATGTCGGCCGCGCACACACGCATCTCGCGAGTACCGTCCCTCGCCCCCTGCTGGTGCCGGCTCATGCGCTCATCTCCCGGGTTTCGAGTGGGTCGAAATCGGTGGGCCTAGGATGCCCTCGGCCGCCACCGTTGAGAACGATACCATCGCGGGGTTCCTCGATCGGCCGTCAAGGGCCGCCGCGTGGCCGCCTGGACGGCGTCGATTGGTATAGCGTGCCAGCTATGAGCAACAAGTCCCCGGGAGATGAGTCGCCGGCGACGCGCAACAGGCCGCCCACGGTCAAAGACGTGGCCGAACGAGCGCAAGTGAGCCCGATGACCGTCTCGCGGGTGCTAGCGGGCGGCGCCAACGTTCGCCCCCAGGTTCGCACACGGGTGGAGAATGCCGCGCTTGATCTCGGTTACCGGCGCAACGAGAATGCCCGAAGCCTTCGCCCGGGGCACACATCCGGACTCATCGGCGTGACCATCACAAACATTGCCAACCCGTACTACGCCGAGCTCCAGAGAGGCATCGAGGAGATCGCGGCCGAGGCCGGCAGGCGCATCCTGGTGGGCAATTCGAATGAGAACCCGGACCTCGAGCGCCAGCTGGTGGCCGACTTCATCGGCCGACGGGTCGAAGGACTCATCGTCGTTCCGGCCGATCCCGCTCATTCCGGACATCTCAGCCCGGAGTCGCTCGGCAGCACTCCGATGGTCTTCGCCTCCCGGCCCGTTCCCGGTCTGGACGTGGACACGGTGCTCGTCGACGACATCGGAGGTGCATACCAGGCGACCAGTCGCATGCTTGAGGAGGGCCATCGCCAAATCGCCTTCCTCGGTACCCGCACCTCGGTGCTCACCGGTCAGCGGCGGCTTCAGGGCTATCGCAACGCACACCGTGACCACAACGTGCCGGTCTACGAACACCTCGTGCGCGCCGGTCAGCAGGAGGCCGCAGGCGCGGAGCGCGCGCTCGGAGAACTCTTCGCGCATGAGGTTCCACCGACCGCCGTGTTCTCGGCTAACAACCTCAACACGCTCGGGGCCATCCGCGCGATCGTGAAGGTTCACGCGTCTCGTCCAGCGGATTCTCCGAAGATCAGGTTGATCGGATTCGACTCGTTCGAGTTCGCCGACCTGTCGCCCGTTCCACTGTCGATCATCGCGCATGATCCGAGGGCGCTGGGCCGTCGCGCAGCTGAGCTTCTGCTCGGTCGGATCGAGAACGAGCCCGGGCGCCGCGAGACTCAGACACTCGAGCTGCCAGTGGAGCTACAACTGGAGCCCAAACCCGCTCGGTGATCGGCCCGGATACGCTTGCGCTGCTCTTGGGCATGTGATAATTTCGGGCAAATGGTAACGATACCAACACACTCATCGGAACAAGGGAGTTCGAATGAAGGCTCGTAGATGGATCGCTGCCGCAGCGGTGCTGATCGTGGCAACCGCAGGCATCGTCGGTTGCTCGTCCTCGTCCGGTAGCTCGAAGGGCACGCTCAACTTCACCGAAGACAAGGGGTGGAACTACGCCCCGCTGTCGGCAGCCGCGAAGACCGACATCGGTGTCTCGCTGAAGACGGCGACCTACAGCAACGAAGACCAGTTCCAGGCATTCGTGAAGCAGTCGCTCCGCACGCCGAAGGCTCCCGACATCTTCACGTGGCACACGGGCTCGCAACTGCAGGCGCTCGTACAGCAGGGTCTCGTCGCCGACACGAGCAGCATCTGGAAGAAGGCGATCGCCAACAAGTGGGTATCGCCATCCATCGAGCAGATGTACACGGTCGCGGGCAAGCAGTATTGCGTGCCGCTCGAGGTCGACTACTGGGGGATGTATTACAACAAGGCCGACTTCGCCAAGTACAACCTCACACCGCCGACCACCTGGAACGAGATGATCAGCGACGCGGCGACCCTCAAGTCGCACGGCATCACGCCGTTCTACAGCCAGGGCGGGGACCCGTGGGCGTTCGTGTGGTACATGCTCATCATGAGCGGAACCGACCTGTCGACCTACAACAACCTGAACGTCGGCAAAGCCTCCTACACCAGCTCCGAGGTGGAGACCGCGATGAACACCTGGCTGGATCTCGAGAAGAAGGGGTACTTCAGTGACCCCGGGTCGACGACTCCGACCCAGACCGCGTTCAAGGACAACCAGGCGGCCATGCAGCCGTTCGGCACCTGGTACCCGGGCACGCTCTCGAAGGTCAACTTCACGGCCGGCACCGACTGGGGCATCTTCCCGATCCCCGCGGTCAAACTGCAGGGCGGCAAGACACCCGTCGCGGTGGAGACCGCGCCGGTGTGCGTGACGACGAAGGGCGCGAACAAGACGGCCGCTCTCAAATACTCGGAGTGGCTCATGAGCCCGGCAGCCCAGTCCACCTGGTCGAAGTCGCAGGGGATCCTTCCCTACAACCCCGCGGCCAAGGCGGCAAACTCCACGCTCCAGGCGTTCGGGAAGGAGGTCACCGACTCGTCGAAGTACACGACCTACCTCCGTTACTACGAGGCAGCGCCGGCACCTGTCCTCACCGCCGCTCTGAACAACTTCACCGGATTCATGACCAACCCTGGCGACCCGACGAAATATTTGAAGAGCATCCAATCCACGTCCGCCCAGTACTGGGCCAGCAACAAGTAAGAGACGGGACATGCCCTCAAAATCACTGGGCTACCAAAAAGCCGCCTGGGCCTTCATGGGCCCAGGCGTGCTCTTGGTACTGCTCGCCATGTACATCCCCGTCGTCTACACGATCTATCTCAGCCTCACAAACTACAACGGGCTCGCCTCACCGAAGTTCGTCGGCGGAGCGAACTACGTGACCATGTTCGAGGATCCCGCCTTCCTCGCGTCGGCATTGAACACACTCATCTGGGTGATTGGAACGCTGATCGTGCCGGTGGGCATGGGATTGCTCGTCGCCTACCTCTCGTTCGGACTCAAAGGTTCAGCGATCTTCCGGATCCCGTTCCTCATCCCATACGCACTCTCCGGGGTCGCCATCGGGGTGGTGTTCAACTTCATCTTCCAAAACGGCGGAGCGCTCTCGCAAGCGCTCGCGTTCCTGCATCTCCCGGGGTCGGAGACCCGCTGGCTGCAGGAGGCGCCGCTCAACACCATCGTCATGATCCTTGCGTCGTCCTGGCAGGGAATCGGCGTCAACGCCCTGCTCTTCATCGTTGGCTTGCAGTCGATCCCGAAGGAGCCGCTCGAGGCGGCACGGATCGATGGGGCGAACGGATGGCGCCTCTTCACCTCGATGGTCTGGCCGCTGCTTCGTCCGTCGACGACGATCGTGGTTGGCCTCTCGATCGTCAACAGTCTGAAGACCTTCGACATCGTCGAGACCATGACGCAGGGTGGCCCGAACCGTGTGTCGGAGACCCTGGGCGTGACGATGTACACCGACACGTTCCAGAACGACCAATACGGGTTGGGCGCCGCCGTTGCAATTTTCCTCACCATCGTGACGGTCGCCGCGTCGGTCTTCTACCTCAGGCGACAGCTCAGCATCGGCAGTTCGTCCAGTGATGTGAAGGTGGCCGAGTCATGACGTCGCGCATCGTTCGATCGGTTGTCCTGGGTGTCCTCGGCCTGATCTGGCTGCTCCCGATCTATCTCCTCCTCGCCAATGCCAGCAAGTCGAACGCGGATTTCTCGGGCACGCAGCTCTGGACCACCGGCAACCTCGGAGCGTTCTGGGCCAACGTCGTCGCGGTCTTCACCACGACGAATGTTCCCCTGGGGCTCGGCAATTCGGCGATCTACGCGATCGTCGCGCCAGTTATCGCCGTCATCCTCGGCGCGGGCGTGGGGTTCGCCGTGATCGTGTTGAAGCTGAAGCACGGCTTCACGTGGTTCTTCATCGTCTTCTGCGGCACCGTCTTCCCCGTCCAGATGATGGTGATCCCGTGGTTCAGTTTCTCGGCCAACACCGGCCTCTACGACTCGATCGTCGGGATGATCATCATCTATTCGATCGTGGCGCTACCTTTCTCGGCGTTCGTCATGCGTAATTTCTTCAGCGGCATTTCGGAGTCGGTGTTCGAGGCCGCCGTCGTCGACGGAGCGAACGCGTGGCAGATCTTCCGCCGCATCTACCTGCCCATGAGCACGAGCGCACTCGTCGTGGTGTTCATCCTTCAGGCGACGTGGGTGTGGAACGACTTCCTGTTGTCGCTCATCCTGACGCAGACGTCGGCGCGCCCGGTCATGCCGCTGTTGAACGCACTCCAGTCAACCGAGGGTGGTGGCCCCGGCTACACCGTCACGCTCACCGCGGCCGTCCTCGTGTCGGTCCCCACGGCTGCCCTGTTCCTCTTCACCCAGAAGTTCTTCCAGAAAGGGCTCGCCCTGGGCCAGTACTGACCGACCGCACGGGTCAGCCCGTGCCCGACCGCCGCACGTATTCATCCGCACTCACGGAGACAGGAAAAGTCATGTCCACCACCAAGCTCATCAAGACCCGGCCCTGGGACGACCAGGACGCCAGAGTCGGCCTGATCGAGCGCGCGATCGCCGCCGAATCCACGATCGGTGCGACGAGCGTCGCGGTTCTGCCGGAGCCCCTGCTGAAAACAATCGACGGTGTCCGGGTGCAGGCCGTACGCCTCATCGCGCGCGAGGTGGATCTCACCGGCCGAACCCTGCACCCGTCCCTGACGGCATCCGACGGCAGCGAACGCGTCATCGCGGTCGAGGACGGACCGGCGGGGAGCGTCCGCCTTCTGGTACGCGCCGTGGATGACACGACGCAGGTGACACTCGCCGTGCCCGAATTCGGATCCGAGACGCTCAGCTTCGCCCTCCAACATCAGCGCGAGTGGACCATCCATCTTGTGCACCACTCGCACTTCGACTTCGGCTACACCGATCGCCAGACGGAGGTCTTTGCAGCACAGCGCTCCTACCTCGACAGCGCTCTCGAGCTCATCGAGGAGACCGCCGACTGGCCGGAGGAGTCCCGTTTCCGCTGGAACAGCGAGGCACTGTGGGCGATCAACGACTGGCAGCAGCACCGACCGGAGAGCCAGATGAAACGCTTGATCGGTCACGTCAAGAACGGGTCGATCGGACTCAGCGCGCTGCCGGACAACCTGCACACCGACGTCTGCTCGACTGATGAACTGCACGAACTGCTGCGCGGCGCCCGCCGGTTGCGCGATGAGTTCGGGATCCCGTTCGTGTCCGCCATGCAGACCGACGTGCCCGGGCAGGTCGCCGGTCTTCCCGACGCCTTGGCCGAGGTCGGTACGAGGTACCTATCGGTCGCACACAACTGGGCGGGGCGCTCGCAGCCCCATACCTCGGGCGCACTGAACCTCCCGCGGCTCTTTCGGTGGCGCTCCCTCGCCGGCAACGAAGTGCTCGTGTGGATGACTGACAGCCCACACGGCCTGGCGTACATGGAGGGCCCGATGGTCGGCTTCACGGAGGGCATCGAGCAGGTGGAGAACTACTTCCCGGCCTATCTGACCGCGATGTCCACCAAGGGGTACCCGTTCCCTCCCGGGGTGTTCGGTGACCACGGCGAGTCGTTCGAAGGGCGCGATCCGTACCCGTGGGATGTCCTTCACCTGCGCGTGCAGGGATACATGGGTGACAACGCTCCGGCGCGACTGATGCTCCCGACCATCGTCCGTGAGTGGAACGAGACGTGGGAATCGCCCCGGCTTCGGGTATCGCGCAACGAGGATTTCTTCGAGGATGCGGAAGCACGCCTCGGCGACGAGCTCATCACGGTCGAGGGAGACTGGGGCGACTGGTGGGTCGAAGGCGTCGGCTCGGCCGCGGTGCCGATGTCGTTCATGCGCACGGCGCAGGCCGAGGTCGTGGACGCGCGCACTCTTTCGCAGTTGAGCGCGTTGTCGGGCGGGGATGCCGTGCGCGACGAGGCCGCCCGGTCATCCGAGGCGTATGACGCGATCTCGATGTTCAACGAGCACACCTGGGGCGCCGGGAATTCGTGGACGCACGGTGACGAAGGGTTCTCGTCGGGCGAACTGCAGTGGCAGTGGAAGGTGGCGCAGAGCCTGATCGCCCAACAGCGCTCATCCGAGCTGCTCGAGACCGCCCTCAGCTACCTCGGCCAGGCGATCGCGCCCGCGAGTGGCGCCCTGGCCAGCTTCGCCATCGCGAACCCGACCGGGATCGCGCGCAGCGGCACGGTCAGCTTCCTGTTGCCCGAGGCCGCGGCACCGTTCAGCGCGCGGATCGAGCTCGTCGATGGACGCACCGGGTCGGCCGTTCCGTTTGTCGTTGCCGACCAGACGAATGCAGCCCACCGGGAATCCGGGCGCTGCATCGAAGCCCGACTCGAGGACGTCCCGCCGCTCGGGTACGTGCGCCTCGACGTTCGCGAAGCGAAGGGCTTCGCCGCGTCCGTCCCCGCGAGTGCTGAGCAGGCGCAGGTCAAGCATGAGGCGGGATCCGGCAGCAGCGAGTACGGTCTCATCTCGCTGGGTGACGCCGAGCGCAGCGAGGGCGCCGACCTCGTGAATCGACCTCGGGCCGAACTGCTGACCCTCGAGAACGAGTACCTGAAGGTCAGGGTCGACGAGCAGTCGTCGGCGATCTCCTCCATCGTCGAGAAGCGCACGGGTCGCGAGCTGGTGAACCAGGATGCGACCGTCGGCTTCAACGGATACGTCTATGACGAGTACGCAAGCTCGGGTGCGGGATTCAACCATCTTGCAAACAAGCTCGCCGTGAGTGAGCGACTCGAGATGCTCGCCACGCGCACGGTGGGTCGCCCCTCGCGCATCGTCGACCGGTCCGACTCAGCGCTCGAACAGACGCTCGTCTACGAGTACCAGGCGGCCGGCGTCGAGTGGGTGCGCGTGACCCTGCGACTGCGCCACGGGGATCCTCGGCTCCTGATCGAGAACCGACTTGCGAAGCCGTCCCGCCTGGTGAAGGAGAGCGCATACTTCGGTTTCCCGTTCGCCGGCGAGGACGCGCGCCTGAGATTCGAGGTCTCGGGCGGCGTCACCGGCGACGGGCTCCCGCACATCCCCGGCGCACCCCAACACATGCGGGGCGTTCGCGACTGGGTCCTGGTGCAGAGTGACGATGACGCGGTGGCGTGGATCACGAAGGATGCCCCCCTTGTCGAGCCGCACACGATCGCCGTGCCCTATGCGCCGTTCCCCGCGAGCACGAGCCCGCTCGAGCCGGGGACCATCTACTCGTGGGTGCACAACAACGTGTGGGACACCAACTTTCCGATCGAGCAGGAGTTCGAGGCCACATTCGAGTACGCGGTCGGAGTGAGGGCGACGGAGGACGAATCGCCGAGTGAGCTGGCGGTGCGCACGGCGGCTGAGCTGGTGCATCCGCTTCGCGCCGCCCGGGCAACGGCCGCCGCGGGCGATGGTCCAGCAGAGCTGGGAGCCATCACGATCTCCGACCCGCGCGTGCAAGTGGTGGGGCTCGTCCAAGCGGAGGCGGGAGCCAGGATCCTTCGCCTGCAGTCGCTGGCCGACGAGGGAGTGCGGGTGGCTATCGGCTTCCGGAGTGTTCCGGGTCGGGTCGTGCGAACGACCTATCTCGGAGACGAGCTGGGCGACCTTGAGATCGTCGACGGTGTTGTCGAGCTGACGCTGGCGCGTTTCGAATCGACCGCCATCAAGCTTGCGGGCACGCTCATCGGCTAAGACGTCTCGGTTGAAGGACGGGTTCGGGTGGCGACAGACACGCTGCCGGACGCCACCGCGTGCGACAGGCAGCCGCTCGTCCTCCGTTGTGCCGACTGTGCTCGAGCGCCGGCCGCGCTAGCGTCGCAGCATCGGGCCGCACTGGGCCGCCTCGGCGAAGGGACCAGAGCACATGCGAACACAACAGCACGGGCGTGTGCGAGGGTCGCGGGCGGCGATTGGGCTCCTCGTGGGTGCGCTGGCGGCGGTCGGGATCCTCGGCCTACCGGCCGCGGCGACGGCGGCCACTGCCCCGACCGGCACAGTCACGGTCGCACTCGTGACCCCGCAGAAGAAGGCGATCGTCAACGACTTCTACGTGCTGTCGGCCACCGTGTCGCTGATAGCCCCGGACGGCACGACGATCACCGACCACACCTCTCCCGATTCGAGCGGGCACTTCGTCTTCGACAAAGTCCCCGCCGGCATCACCTACACGGTGCACGTCGAGCAGGAGGCCCAGAACGTCCCGTACTTCTCGACGAGGCGCAGCGGTCTCATGGTCGTGGCCGGCACCGACACCTGGATCGACGTCGTCGACCAGAAGGGTGGCGCGATCTCCGGCACCATCAGTGGGCCCCCGGCCGGTTACACCGCTGGCGTGGACGTGGCGGCGCTCGACGCGACGACGGGCAAAGTCGTCGAAAGCGACGTCGACGACAGCGACGGCAGCTACCTCCTGCAAGGGCTGCCGACCGGAGACTACAAGCTGGAGTTCGATCTGCGAACGAGCGGCGAGCACAACCCTGGCAACTTGAACTACGTGTGGCAGTTCTATCCCGGGGTTTCGACGTTCGCGTCGGCCGCAACCGTGCACGTGGCCGCCGAGACGGCGACGGCTCCCCTCGCGGCGGCCACCGGCATCGACGCAGTCCTGCAGACCGGACATGCGCTGAGCGGTCGCGTTTTCTCAAGCTTCCCGCAGGACTTCGAGCAGAACTGCCAGGTGCACTACGTGTCCTCGGCCATCGGCGACAGCTTCTGCACCTCGATGGACGACCCCGCTGGCAGCGGATTCACCGAAGTGGTCGTACCCGGGGACTACAAGATCGAGGTGACTCGACCCTCGACCACTCACCCGGGGACGACGATCACCTATTGGTACGCCGGCCCCGGAGTCGCCCCGACGTCGTCGGAGTCGGGTGCCGCCACGATCCACTTCAGTGGAACCGCCGACCAGGCCATCAGCATGACGGTGCACTGACACCACAAACCCGGGAAAACCCGCGACGGCAGGCCTTCCCTATGCAATGCTGTTCTCAGCGCTGGACTCGACCCGGTCCGGTGCCATGCCCGGGGTCTACAGACCGGGAAAGAACTGCTCTTGAGTCGCCCGGATCGGGCGTCGAGCACGACGATTCCCGTTCCGCACTCGAAGACTCGAAGGTGACTGCTGTGGCGCAATTCCGCATTCGCGATTTCCATCCCGACGACGTCGACGGCATCCTGCATCTCTGGGAGGAGATGCGTGCCTCGCAAAGCGAACCCGTCTACGGCCTGTCCGAGGTTCTGGCGTCCTGCCAGCAAGATCACGCCGTCGTCGCAGTCGAGGACGATGTGCTGATCGGCGCCGCGGTCGGTCGAGCAGCCCACGCCCAGGGGTGGATCGTGTTCTTGTCCACCGCTTCGACCCATCAACGTCGAGGGATCGGCGGCAGGATGCTGGCCGCTCTGGAGAAACGAATGGCACCCCTTGGCCTCTCCAAGCTCTCCGTCCTTCTTCCAGAGACCGCCCTCCGCGTGGACGCGTTCAGTGAGCAGGGATTCGAGGCGAAACGAAACCTTGTTTATTTCGAGCGCCGGATCCCGGTCCAACGCAACGAACTCACCGCGATGTCCGAGCTGGGCGGCCGGGTCCTCCCGCGGGGCCTCTGGGAATCCATCGGTGGGATGCAGCGCGAGAAGGAGCTACTGGAACGCCGCCTCGTGATGCCGCTCGCCCGGGCGGATCTCGCCGAGCAGTTCGGAGTGGTACCGCCGAGCGCAGTGGTGCTCTTCGGCCCTCCCGGAACCGGCAAGACCACCTTCGCACGCGCGATCGCATCACGGTTGGAGTGGTCGTTCGTCGAGGTGTTCCCCTCCCGGCTCGCGAACGACCCAGCCGGTCTTGCCGGCGCACTGCGGGAAACGTTCGTCAAGATCGCCGACCTCGAACATGCGGTCGTGTTCATCGACGAAGTCGAAGAGATCGCCGTCCAGCGCGGCGGTGAACCGCCGTCGGCGATGCAGGGTGTCACAAACGAGTTGCTGAAGATCATTCCGACGTTCCGGGATCAACCCAACCGACTGCTGGTCTGCGCCACCAACTTCATCCGCGCCCTCGATTCAGCCTTCTTGCGCCATGGCCGTTTCGACTACGTCATCCCCATCGGACTCCCCGACTCCGAAGCTCGTGAGTCGATCTGGACCCGATACATTCCGACGCAGGCCCTCGCCGAGATCGACGTTCCTGCCCTCGTCAGCCGAACTGCAGGATTCTCCCCCGCCGACATCAAGTACGCCGCCCAGAAGGCATCCCAGGGAGCCCTCGAGAAGGCCCTCTACTCGGCGGGAGGGGAGATGCCCACCGGGCCCCGAAGGCAGGACTACTTCGACGCGATTGCCGAGACCCGGGCAACCGTGTCGAGCGAGGTCGCCGAAGCATTCCTGGAGGACATCGATCTCATCGCGCGGCTCTGACTCGCGAGGGGCGCGCAGATCCACAGGCCGACCGTGCCGGCTTCCTCGGCGAGGCCCTCGCTGGCGCCGAACCGTTCTCTTTCGTCAAGAGAGACCATAACCACTTGGTCAGGATCTGCAGGTCGTCGCGAGGCGCGAACTCCTGAAGCAGGGTGCCCGTGATCTCCTCACTCGTTCCCTCCGAGTAGACGTTCGCCGTGTCGAAGGTCGTGATTCCCGCATCCAACGCTCTGCGCAGGATGGGGCGAGCTTCGTCGATCCCGACGGTCCACGAATGGTTGCCGCGGGTTGGATCTCCGTAGCTCATCATGCCGAGGATGACCGCGCTGATCTCGAGGCCGGATCTGCCGAGTCGGACAGTCTTCATGACGTTTCTCTCTCCGTTGCAGGCGAAGTGATCCAGCCGCTCTTCTGAGATGCTCGCTGCGCGAATCGGACGCGATTCACGACTGCCCGTCGGTGGGTGACATGTGCGATCTGTTCACCGCCGCTGCTGATCTCCACGCTGAAGTGGAGGTCGCCGTGCACCCTGCGGAAGATCGTCGCGTTCGCGGTGACCAGCATCCCCTGCGTGCACTGGCCCAGGGTACGCACGGAGACTTCTAACGACGCAGTGGTCTGGAACGCCTGGAGGAGCGCCGTAGCAGCCTCGTGCGAGGCAAGCTCGGCCAGCGATACGTAGAAGCCGTGCGAGGCGATGGCAGGGAGGTCGCGGTCCCAGGCGACGGCGAGATCGGCGGATGTCACCACGAGGGAGACTTCGGCAGTGACCTCGCTCAGGTCGTCAGCCATGCGTCGATCCTGGTCAAGGAGTCGTTCTTGACCGCGGTCGGTGCGCCGCTGTGGGCGATGGAGCTGCGGGCGCACTCTGCGAGCTGCTCGTCGCTGAGACCGAGGATCTCGCGGGCGAGCTCGTACTCGCCGAGAACGCTTGCGTTGAATAAAACGGGGTCGTCCGCGTTGATGGTGCAGGCCACGCCGGCCTCCAAGAGACGGCGGAGAGGGTGCGAGTCGAAGCCGTCGACGACGGAGAGCTGGACATTCGATGACGGGCAGACGTCCAGGCAGATGCCTCGGCGTACTAGCTCTTGCACTAGTTCAGGGTCTTCGATCGCCCGGATTCCGTGCTCGAGGCGGTCCGCTTGGAGGGAGCCGATCGCTTGCCACACGGATTCCGGTCCGACGAGTTCGCCCGCATGCGGCACCGACAGAAGCCCGGCACGACGCGCGACATCGAAGGGTTCAGCGAAATCGCGAGCGGGGAAACCTCGTTCGTCGGATTGCAGGCCGAGACCGACGACGCCGCGGCCCGCCCAGCTGGCGGCGAGGCGCGCCGTCTCGATCGCCTCCGGCCGGCCTGCTGTCCGGTCGATCGCCGAAATGATGCCCACCCAGATGCCGTGCCGAGCACTCGCACGTGCGGCGCTGCCGATGAGGGCGCTGAGCGCAGCCTCCGGTTCGCCGAAGGCCGCGATGTAGCGCAGGGGCATCAAGGCCAGCTCGAGGACGGTGGCGCCGTCTCGGGCGGCGTCCTCCG
>JAODMX010000176.1 GCA_025464735.1 Frondihabitans sp.
TCTGCTGCGGCAGGAACACCGCGACGAGGTAGACCCAGTACGACGCGGCGAAGCCGACGATCTCGTGGCCGAGCGCCCTGGTCGAGCGGCGGGTCAGCCAGTACGCCGACGCCGCGAGCACCACGAGCACCAGCACGACGCCGGCGACTCCGAGGTACTTCGACGCCATCACGAACCAGGGGGTGAGTGGGGCGAAATGCTGGCGGCCGACGAAGCCGACCCACCATGATAGCTCGGTGTCGAGGTAGGCACCGGAGCGCCCCGTGACGGCGGTTGCCACGACCGGCCAGGCAAGCCCGGCCGCGGACACGACGACGATGCCGGCCACGATGGCGACGCGATCTCGCAGGGGGAAGGCGAGGTCGCGGATCCTTCGCTCCCGGAGCCGGACGACGAAGTGGATGCCGAGAGTCAACGCGAGAGCGAGCACACCCGGCCGGGTGAACGCGGCGACGACGGCGAACGGGATCAGGAGGAGGTAGCGCCGCGTGAGCAACGCCCAGAGCGCGGCGAACAAGAAGAAGAGGAACGCGCTCTCGGCGTAAGCGGTCTGCAACAGGAAGCCGGTCGGGCCCAGGCAGAACAATGCGACGGCGAAGAGCGAGCGTCGGTCGTCGACGCGCGTACGCAGGAGGAGGTGCAGAAGGATCACTGCTCCCGCACCGAAGAGGGTCGCCACCAGAACGCCCGCGGGGTAGAAGCCGAGGCCGGTGACGGTCGTCACAGCGCGGGTGATCCCCGGGAACACGGGCAGGAACGCCCACGGGTTCGGCAGCACGTGGCCCGCATCGTCGGTGGGGAGCACCGTCGGGTAGCCGTGCTCGGCAATGGTCTTGTAGGCCGAGGCATCCCACGAACCGGAGAAGGTGAAGAACGTCGGATGCGCGCGGTGACTCGCGAACGGCCAGTGGTTCGCCGTTGCCAGCACGAACACCGCTCCGAGCAGCACCGTCGAGACGACGCGGGAGGCCGCGAAGACGAGAAGTGCCGCGACAACGGGTCTCGCAGTCAGGGCTCGTCGCACGCGTCCAACCTAGCGGGGCCGTTAGGCTTAACCGTGACTTCGACGACCATGCCTGCAACCCGGTCGAGCTTCCCCTGGGCGGGGCTAATCGCGCTGGCCGTAGCCGCCTTCCTCTCCATCTCGGGCGAGATGCTGCCGACCGGTCTGCTGCCCGAAATGGGTGCCGATCTGCGCGTCGGCGAGTCGAGTGTCGGGCTCCTGGTCTCGGTCTTTGCCTTCACCGTCGTCTTCACCAGCACGATCCTCACGCACCTGACCTCCCGGATCCCGCGCCACCGCCTCCTGGTCGTGCTCATCCTCCTTCTCGCGATCGCCACGGCCGGTACCGCGCTCGCGCCCACCTACGGCTGGCTGGTGGCCGCTCGCATCCTCGGCGGCCTCGCCCACGGGGTTTTCTGGGCGATCACGGGCGCGTACGCGGCCCACCTCGTGCCGCGCTCGCAGGTCGGCCGCGCGCTCGCCGTGACGTCGAGCGGCGGCACGCTCGCGTTCGTCATGGGCGTTCCGCTGGGCACAGCGCTGGGGCAGGCCGTTGGCTGGAGGCTTGCGTTCGGGATCCTCAGCGTCCTCATGCTCGCCGGAGCCGTGCTCGTCTGGCGTCTCCTGCCCGACGTCGGCTCGGCCGCCGGCGACGCGGCGCTGCTCCGTCAGGAGGCCGGAGATGCCGCGACCGGCGCCACCCCGTTCGGGCCGGGTGCTCTCGTCACCGGCTCGATCCCCATCATTCGCGATGGCAAAGTGCCGCGTGAGCTCCCCGACCCGAGCGTCTTGGGGGTCGTGGTGACCTGCATTGTCACCGGGTTGTTCATGATCGGGCACTACTCGCTGTACACCTACGTCGCGCCGTTCCTCACGAGCGTCAGCGGCATCGCGAGCGACCGCCTCGGCCTCGCCCTGTTCGCCTACGGCGTTGCCGGTGCGGCCGGCCTGGGCCTGGTGGGCTGGATCCTGGGCCGACGCACCAGCGTCACCATCCCGCTCTCGATGGCCCTCGCCGGTTTGACCGTGCTCGCCCTGCTCCTGCTGGAGGGCAAGCCGACGGGGTCGTTCATCGTCTTCGTCGTGCTCGGTCTCACCTTCGGGGCCTTGCCACCCCTGTTGCAGACGCGCCTGCTCGAGGTCGCACCGGCACGGATCCGAGACATCTCGTCATCGTTCTACGCCTCGTCGTTCAACGTCGGCATCGGTCTCGGCGCGCTCATCGGTGGCTTCGTGCTGTCCGGTGCGGGGCTGGGCGCCCTGCCGGTGCTCTACGTCGTCGTCGCCGCGGTCATGTTCGTCGTGGTGATCCTGTCGAACGTGGTGCTCGCGCGGCGTGAGGCGGCGCGTCGGGCCGCGCGCGCTGCTCGCCGCCCGCGCTAAACCCTCAGCCCCGGCCGTGACGGTGGTCCTAGGACCACCGCGACAGCCGGCCCCGAGGGTTTAGCGGTCGAGCGCCCGGACAAACACCTCTTGCACGAACCCGAGCCAGTCATACACCCGGTGCTGCATCAGCACCTGCTGGTCTCGGGTCGGCGGAAAACCGTCCGCGGTGACGCCGAGCCGAGCACCGAGCGTCAGCCGGATGTCGGTCAGCGACCGCAGCCAGGCCTGCTCCCCGGCGGCGTCGAGCGGCTCCTTCTTGTCGCCGAGCGTGCTCAGCACTGTGCGGGCGTTCGCGATCTTGCCTGCGGTGAGGTCGTCCGTCGTCAGGCGGCGGAACTCGGCATCAGCCTCCTCGTCACCCGAATAACCGGGGGGCAGGAGCCGAGACAGCGCCGCGTCGGTGCGGTCGCCCTCGCCGAGCAGCGTGATCAGCTGCGTCGCGAGATCGCGCACCAGGGCCTGCTCGTGCGGTGCCAGCGTGACGTGGATGCCGTCGCGCTTGCGGTGGAACGGGATCACTCGTCGGCCCTCGAGACCGTCGCCCACAGGCCGTAGCCGTGGAGCGCCTCCACGTGCATCTCCATGCGCTCGCGGGCGCCGGTCGCCACTACGGCCTTGCCCTTCGTGTGCACCTGCATCATCAGCCGTTGCGCCTCCGACTTCTCGAAACCGAAGTAGACGCGGAAGACGTGCGCGACGTACGACATGAGATTCACCGGGTCGTCCCACACCAGCGTCACCCACGGGACGTCGGGGGCGACGCTCCGCCGGAGGTCGGTCTCGTCGAGGGTCATGCTCACAGGGTCAAGGGTGGCACGGTTCCTTGAGAGCTGTCGCTTCGACTTGTTATCACCTGGGAGAAATATCAACTTGACATCAAAAATGAATTAACGAGAGAGTTGAGTCTCACTAGAAGGAGTTGTCCATGTCTCTCTCGAGATCCCTCGAAGCATCCCGTACCTCGTTGTTGAGCGCCTCGTCTCGCGTGGTGACCTTCGACGCGCTGGGAGCGTTAGCCCAGCAAGCGCAACGGCGGGCCACGTCGCGGCGAACGGCGTCGTTCCCGTCGTCCTGTTCTTCGTCACGGTCATTGTGCTGCTTGCGCTTGCCGCGGCGATCAGCATCGCAGTGCTCATTTTTTGCTCGCAAAAGGGCATGAATTTCGAGTGGTACGCGAAGACATCCCTGTTTGAGGTCAAGATTGCGTGCAAGAGGTGACACTCGCGCGTCAGGTCGAAGCGACCTCGATCGTGCTCTGGGCCCTCGTCGGAGCAGTGGCCGGAGCCGTCCTCGGAGCCGTGTCAACAGCGTGCGCGATCGGCGCGGCCGTGTGGCGCACGGCCTCCGATGGCGTGGCAACGACCTTTGCTCCGATCGTCTCAGTGCATGTCGCTGACGGCGGTGGCATCACCGCGGAGTCAGGCAATGGTCTCTTCCTCCCGGCGGGTCTCCTGGCGATCGTTGGGGCCACTGTGACGGTGGGCGTTCTCCTGCTTAGGCGCCGGGTGATCCGTGTCGGTGAAGCGCGTCATGAGTAGTGGTGATTCTCTCATCGCTTGTCGAAGCGTGGCGGGCGTCCTGGCGACTTGTCTTGGTCTTGGCGGGCGGTGGCGCGGTCACGCTTGGCCCGGTCCTGATGATTCTCGCGTTGCTGCTCGGCGACTCCGTAGCCCTGTCCGGCGCCATTTTCCTCGTGATGTTCCCGATCAGCGTGTTCGCCCACGAGGCCGCTCACGCAGTGTTGGGTGGATGCGCCTCACCTCCGGGATCTCGCAGGGTGAGTGGATGTGGCTCGTGGTTGAGGGCGAGTATCCGACGGCCGGTCCTTGTTCGTCGCCACGATCTTGCCGTCACCCTCGCAGGCCCCGCGATCGGAGTGCTTTGCGCGGTGCCGGTAGTGGTTACGGGGCCGTTGCCGGCGCTGCTGCTGACTCTGCCGTTTCTGGGGCACGCAGCGTCCCTCGCCCCAACGGCAGCGGATGGACAGGCAATCCTTTCGGCTGTGGGCCGCGGCAAGGAAGCATGAGCCGTGAGTGAGGCAGCTGCGCTCGAAGAAATGATGCCGCAGCACGTGCTGACCGGCCTCTCGGTCGACGGCCTGTCGGTGTTCTACCGTCGGCGCAGGCCCATCCTCGACGACATAAGTTTTACTGCGCCACGTGGTGAACTGACCGCATTGATCGGTGCCAACGGCTGTGGCAAGTCGACACTCATCCACACGATTCTCGACCTGGTTCCGGCTTCGGCGGGCAGCGTGCTTTTCGATGGCATCCCGATGGCCGACGAGCAGTCCTGGAACACTGGTTTCTGCGGGGATGATCTTCCCTTGCCAGAGCTGCTGACAGGTGCCGAATACTTCCATGTCATGACCAGATTGCGAGGAGCCTGGGTTCCCGCAATTGCCGTCACCGACCTGTTCGCCGCACTGAATATGGCAGGCGCCGAATCGCGTGTCATCCGCGAATACAGCCACGGCATGAAGCGGAAGCTCCAGCTGCTGGCGAACGTGGTCCATCAACCTGACCTCCTGATTCTGGATGAGCCATTTCGCGGTCTGGATCCAGAATCACACGGTCTAATGCAACGGCTGCTCGATTCGTATGCCCGGCAAGGGCGCTGCGTCTTGTTGTCTACGCACGACCTCGACTTGGCGCGGCGACTGTGTCACCGCTTCGTCGTCATCAGCTCTGGCGGCGTCAATCTGGTCGATACGGCTCACGACGCGGCTGACGGGCGAGCACTGGTACAGACCGGTCCGGATTCCTTAGGTGACGGGGAATCGGCAGACTGGCCGGAGCGCCGCGTGAACCGGTTCTTCGAATTGCTTCGTGAGGTGAGTGCGACGTGAACGGAGCGTCGGGCGGCGGGGGAGCAGTGATTGCGCTCTCGCAGGCGCAGGTCAGAAGCAGCCTCAATCATCTTCGGGGACGGTCGGGAGGCTTTCGACGGCTTTGGCTCGTCGCCGCAGGGGTCCTCGCTGCGTCCATCGTTCTCGATGTGGTGACCTACCGAAGTCTCTCGACGCTGCTGGCTCCTGCGTTCGAAGATAAGGAGGCACGTCGTGTGGTTCTCCCGTTGTTGCCCGCGCTGTTTGCTGTCCCATCGTTCGGCCTCACGCTGGTCGTGGCGATGGTCATGCCGACGACTTCCCCGCTGACTTTGCACGCGCGAATCGCGGGCATGACACGATGGCGATGCGCACAGGCAGAATTCCTACCGTTTGCCTGGGCATCAGCGATCGTCATTGTGGCATCACAGTTCGGCACTCTGATCTTTCTGAGTGGGTACGGGCAAAGTCGTCCTGCTTCGCTGATCGCGTTGCTCCTGCTGAATGTAGCTGTCGGGCTGCTGTGCCCTGTTCTCGTGCTCGCTGTCCAGCGACTCCTTGCCGTTTTCCGAGTTCCGGTCGTCGACAGCCGCTGGTTCGCCGTACTCGTGACTGCCGCGCTCGGCGGTCTTGGCCTGTATGACGCTCTGTCGTGGGCCTCAAATATTGGTTCAGCAAGCGCTGGCCTGGGTCTTCTCAAAGGTCTGTCGTCGCTGTGGTCGGGAGACATTCCCGGGGACCTTTCGGCTTGCCTCCTCTTTGGCGCGATCTCGATCGGCCTTGTTATTGCGGGGGTGACTCTCTCACTCGCAGACCACGCTGGCGGTTACCTTCGTCCGTCGGCTCCGCTCGTTCGAATTCCTCTGTTCGAGAAGGCGAGTGCGCTGCTCGTAGCGGCGGAGATCGTCGCCTGGATTCGCGAGCCGACAGCGCGTGTGTCTTTGATCTGTACCTTGGCAGCCGATGCTGCGCTCGTCTGGTCGGTACGATCTGGTGGCCTCGATCCCGGTCTCGGTCTCGTGCTGATCGTGCTGCTGTCGGCGAGCGGCGGAGAGTTGATCGTCGGACGCTCTCTCGGCTACGCCTGGACTCTGAGGATGATCGGGCTGGGCCCCGTACGCATTCTGTGTCTGAGAACGCTGCCTGTGGCCACCGTCATGACCGTGATCGTGACAGCTACCTATGTGGGCGCCGGGCTGACAGCCCAGGGGCCCGCCCAGTTCGCGGAAGTCGTATCCCTTTTCCTCGCACTCTTCGCATGCGCCAGCTTGGCCGGAGCCTTGTATCCCTTCGACGCACGCGCTCCGTTGGCCATGCTCGGTACATCGGTCGTCGCCTTCCTGATCGAAGCCAGCGTGCTCGTCGTCGAGACTGCTGTCTTCCGACTGTCGGGATGGAGTCTCGTGCTCGCCGACCTGGTTGTGCTCGGCCTCGCCGCAGTCCTCCTAGGGATCGTCTTTCGTCGTGCGGTTCGCGGTTCGCCGTAGCTGCAGCTCTGGCACGACTCCCGCCCGACTTGTTATGCTCGGAGTGTCGCAACTGGCGTTCGGGTGGTCAACCACCGGGGAGCGACTTACACGGTTGGTGGCCGTACGCCTGGGCCACGACGTACCTGTTCAACGACAGCTACCTATTTTCTGTGCCCGTGTAACCGAGGAGTCCCCGTGACCACAACCGACCGCCTGCCTTCCACGTTCAATGCACCTCTTTCCGAGGTCGACCCCGAGATCGCAGCAGTGCTCGAGCAGGAGCTCGGCCGCCAGCGCGACTACCTTGAGATGATCGCGAGTGAGAACTTCGTTCCGCGCGCCGTGCTCGAGTCGCAGGGTTCGGTTCTCACCAACAAGTACGCCGAGGGCTACCCCGGCCGCCGCTACTACGGCGGCTGCGAATTCGTCGATATTGCCGAGAACCTCGCGATCGAGCGGGCTAAGAGCCTCTTCGGCGCCGACTTCGCGAACGTCCAGCCGCACTCCGGTGCCCAGGCGAACGCTGCTGTCCTCGCGGCGCTCGCCACCCCCGGCGACACCATCCTCGGCCTCGAGCTCTCGCACGGCGGCCACCTCACGCACGGCATGAAGCTCAACTTCTCCGGCAAGCTCTACAACGCCGTCGCCTACGAGGTCGACCCCACGACCTACCTCGTCGACATGGAGACGGTGCGGCAGCAGGCTCTCACGCACAAGCCGAAGGTCATCATCGCCGGCTGGTCGGCCTACCCGCGCCAGCTCGACTTCGCCGCCTTCCGCGCGATTGCCGACGAGGTCGGCGCCTACCTCTGGGTCGACATGGCGCACTTCGCCGGCCTCGTCGCCGCGGGTCTGCACCCGTCCCCCGTGCCGCACGCCCACGTCGTCTCCTCGACCGTGCACAAGACCCTGGCCGGCCCGCGTTCCGGCGTGATCCTCTCCAACCACGAGCCGCTCTTCAAGAAGCTCAACTCCGCTGTGTTCCCCGGCCAGCAGGGCGGCCCGCTCATGCATGTGATCGCCGCCAAGGCCACCGCATTCAAGCTCGCGGCCGAGCCCGAGTTCAAAGACCGCCAGGAGCGCACCATCCGCGGCGCCCAGCTCCTCGCCGCCCGTCTGACCGCTCCCGACGCCAAAGCCGCGGGCATCGACGTGCTCACCGGTGGCACCGATGTGCACCTCGTGCTTGTCGACCTCCGCACCAGCGAGGTCGACGGCAAGCAGGCCGAGAACCTCCTCCACGAGGTCGGTATCACCGTGAATCGCAACGCCGTGCCGTGGGATCCTCGTCCCCCGATGGTCACCTCCGGTGTCCGGATCGGCACGCCCGCCCTCGCAACGCGGGGCTTCGGCGACGTCGAGTTCACCGAGGTGGCCGACATCATCGCGTCCGCACTGATGCCGAACCCCGACATCGCCGCTCTCGCCGCCCGCGTGAAGGTGCTCACGGACGCCTTCCCGCTCTACGCGTGAGTGCGGCCACGATGTCGTTGTCGACCGAGCTCGACCTGACAGCCCGCTTCCTTCCTGACGACCCATCGAGCGCAATCAAGATCGACGGCACGGCGCTGGCCGCGCAGGTGAAAGACGACCTGCGCACCCGTGTCACCGCCCTCAAGGCGCGGGGTGTGGATCCAGGGCTCGGCACGATTCTCGTCGGCTCGAACCCCGCCTCCCTCTCGTACATCGCGGGCAAGCACCGCGACTGCGCTGAGGTCGGCATTGAGTCGATCCGGCTCGACCTGCCTGCTACGGCTTCCGAGGCTGACATTCGTGCGGCGATCACCTCGATGAATCAGGATCCAGCGGTCACGGCCTTCATCATCCAGCTCCCGCTCCCGGAGGGCATCGACCCGACGGCCATGCTCGAGTTGATGGATCCCGCGAAGGACGCCGACGGCCTGCACCCCGTGAACCTCGGTGAGCTCGTGCTCGCCGTTCCCGGCGGTGGCGGGCGGATCTCCACTCCGTTGCCCTGCACGCCCCGAGGAATCGTCGCGATGCTGCAGGCGTACGACATCCCGATCGAGGGTAAGCACGTCACGATCGTCGGTCAGGGCCTCACGGTCGGACGGCCGCTCGGGCTCCTGCTCACCCGCCTCGAGGCCACCGCCACGCTGACGCACTCGCGCACGGTCGACGTCGCGGCCGAATGCCGTCGCGCAGACATCATCGTCGTAGCCACCGGCGTGGCCGGCCTCGTCAAGGCGAACTGGGTGCGCCCCGGAGCCGCGGTGATCGACGTCGGGATCACGCGCGTCCTGAACGAGGAGACCGGCAAGTACCACCTGCGCGGCGACGTCGACCCCGGCGTTGCCGCCGTGGCCGGGTACCTGTCGCCGGTGCCCGGCGGCGTCGGGCCCATGACCCGCGCGATGCTGCTCGCCAATGTGGTGGAGGCCGCTGAGCAGGCCGCGTAGCTGCTCGCGCGTGGGCCTCCCCCACCCGCGTGCCCCGGTGGAAGAAGTACGGTTCCGCGCAAGAAGTACGAGCTAGAACGTCCTTCTTGCGCGGAATCGTACTTTTCGCCCGGTCGCCTCGCCCCGCGTGAGCGGGACGGGGCAGTGCGCGGCTCAGTCGACGCGGTGCGCCCCGTCGGCGGCGTGCACCACGAACAGCGTCGGCGCCGCAAAGCCCGCCGCGGCGAACGCGGCGACGACGGCCGCCGACACGGCCTCACGCAAATCCGAGGGAACGAGCGCGATCGCCGATCCGCCGAATCCACCGCCCGTCATGCGAGCGCCCACGGCACCCGACGCCTGAGCCGTCGCGACCGCGAGGTCGAGCTCGGGCACCGAGATCTCGAAGTCGTCGCGCATCGACACGTGCGAGGCATCCAGCAGCGGACCGATCGCACCCGGCCCTTCGAGACGCAGCGTACGAACCGTGTCGAGCACCCGCTGGTTCTCGGTGATCACGTGGCGTACCCGCCGGAAGGTCTCGTCGTCGAGGACCTCCTCGGCCCGCGGCAGATCGGCCACGTCGAGGTCGCGCAACGATCCGACGCCCAGCGCCGCTGCCCCGCGTTCGCAGGAGGCGCGGCGAGCGACGTAGCCGCCTGAGGCGTGCGCGTGCTCGACGTGGGTGTCGACGACGAGCAGTTCGAGCGAGGCGCCGGCGAATCCGAGATCGATAACCTCGGCGTCGAGGCTCCGGCAGTCGAGGAAGACGGCGGAGTCCGCGTGCCCGAGCAGCGACGCCGACTGGTCCATGATGCCGGTCGGTGCGCCGACGAAGTCGTTCTCCGACCGCTGACCGATCTTCGCCAGGGCAGATCCGTCGAGGCCGAGAGCCCAGAGCTCGTTCATGGCCACGGCCACCGAGCACTCCAACGCGGCCGACGACGAGAGCCCGGCACCGACGGGCACGTCCGACTCGACGAAGATGTCGAGCCCGGGCACGCCGGAGAGGTCGAACCCGTCGATGCCCGCAGCTCCCGCGCCGAGCGCCCAGGCGATCCCAAAGACGTACGACGACCAGTCGGAGGGAGCATCAGGATCCAGCGCGTCAAGAGACACCGACGAGACCCCGGCTTCGAAGGTGGACGCCACGCGCAGCAGGCGGTCGGAGCGAAGTCCCACGGTGATGGTCGTCGCCCGGTCGATCGCGAAGGGCAACACGAAGCCGTCGTTGTAGTCGGTGTGCTCGCCGATCAGGTTGACCCGCCCGGGAGCGGCCCAGCGTCCGGTCACCGGGGTGTCGAAGGTGTCGCTGTACGTCATGCGCGTTCGATGGCCTCTCTCAGAAGGGCAGCGGAGGTCTCGGGAACGAGGTCTCCGATCCAGGCGCCCATGGCCGCCTCGGATCCTGCCAGGAATTTCAGCTTGGTCTCGGCCCGGCGGGGCGACGTGATCTGCAGCATGAGCCGCACGGTGTCGCGCCCGACGTTGACCGGTGCCTGGTGCCAGGCGGCGATGTAGGGCGTCGGGTCGTCGTAGAGGGCGTCGACGCCGCGCAGGATCCGGCGGTAGAGATGAGCGAGCTCGTCACGTTCATCGCCGGTGAGGCCGGCGAAGTCGGGCACGTGGCGATGCGGCAGCAGGTGGATCTCGACCGGCCAGCGGGCGGCGAACGGCACGAAGGCCGTGAAGTGCTCGCCTGCGAGGACGACGCGGGGGCCGGTGCGCTCGCTGTCGAGGAGGTCGGCGAAGAGGCTCGGGCCGTACTGGTCGATGCTCGTCAGCAGGCGCGTCGTGCGCGGGGTGACGTAGGGGTAGGCGTAGATCTGCCCGTGCGGGTGGTGCAGGGTGACGCCGATGGCCTCGCCGCGGTTCTCGAAGGGGAAGACCTGCTGGATCCCGGGGAGCGCACTCAGAGCCTCGGTGCGATCAGCCCAGGCTTCGACGACCGTGCGGGCACGGGATTCCGAGAGGTTCGCGAACGAACCGTAGGTCTCCGGGCTGAAGCAGACGACCTCGCAGCGCCCGATCGACGTGCGGGTGCGGCCGAGGCCGAGCTCCGCGAGGTCGTCGAGCCCCTGGGGAGCGTTGGGTGCGTCCGGCGGAAGAAGCGGACCGAACGAGGGCGAGCGGTTCTCGAACACGGCCACGTCGTAGACGTCAGGGATCTCGGAAGGGTTCGTGGCGCTGGCCGGGGCGAGAGGATCCAGCTCGGCGGGAGGGAGGAACGCGCGGTTCTGCCGGGAGGCCGCGATCGAGACCCACTCGCCGGTGAGGACGTCCTGACGCATCGTCGCGGTCTCAGGGCGCGGGTCGAGTGGCCGCGTGTCGGGCTTGCGCTCGGGTGAGAGCGTCGTGTCTGCGTCGTCGAAGTAGATGAGCTCGCGTCCGTCGGCGAGGGTGGTCGGCCGCTTGGTGATGCTCGCCATGGGTTCCTCCGGGAACGGGGCTTGAGGGAGGCTCCGCTTGGGATTGCGAAAGCAAATGAAAGTATACGAAACTTGGCTCGTGGCTGACAACCGAGATGCAGGATCCGAGGCGCGTCGCCCTGCCCCCGGCTCCGTCCCGTCCTCCTGGCGGCGCGATCGCATCGTGGCGATCGTCGCATCGCACGGCTTCGCGCGCACGAACGACCTCGCCCGTGAGCTCGGCACGTCGGACGTGACGGTCCGCAGCGACTTCGACACCCTCGCCGCCGCGGGCCGCATCGTCCGGGTTCACGGCGGCGCGATGTCGGTCGAGCAGTCGCCGATCGAGCGGCCGTTCGAAGAGGTCGAGGCGGTTGAGACCGAGGCCAAGCGCGCGATCGGCGTTCGTGCCGCGGCCCTGGTGCAGTCGGGCCAGTGCGTCGTCCTCGACGTCGGAACGACGACGACCCAGATCGCCGAAGCCCTCCTCGATCGGCTCGACCTCGTGGGCCTCACGATCGTGACCAACGGGCTCACGATCGCGCTCGCGCTCGAACGAGCCGTGCCGCGCTTCACTGTCATCGTCACCGGCGGCACGCTGCGACCCCTCCAGCACTCGCTCGTCAACCCGCTCGCGACGACCGTGCTCGAGGGGATCACCGCCGACGTGGCCTTCATCGGCTGCACCGGGGTCGACGTCACCCACGGCGTCACCAACGTCAACCTGCCCGAGACCGACCTGAAGCGCGCCATGGCGAAGACAGCCAGGCGCACGTTCGTTGTCGCCGACGGGGGCAAAATAGGGGAGGCCCACCTCGGCGTCATCGGTCCGCTCGACTCGTTCGACGGGCTCGTCACCGCCGGGGCGGAGCCGTCGAAGGTGAAGGCCCTGCGCGCTGCCGGTCTGGTGGTGATCGAGGCCGATTCGCCGGATCCTGATGGCCCCGACCGCCCCTGACCGCCACTGACCGCCCTGACCGCACCACCGCACCGCACCACCGCACCGCACCGCACCGACAGAGAGAACAACGAGTGACCGAGCCCACCCCGCCCACCGGAGAGCAGTACCACCTGAGCCTCACGGAGGGCGGCAGAACGGTGACGGCTATCGTGACCGAGGTCGCCGCGGGACTCCGCGCGCTCGAAATCGGCGGCGTGGCCATCGCCGAGACCTTCGCCGAGAACGAGACACCCCCGTCGGCCTGCGGCATCACACTCGTGCCGTGGCCGAACCGCGTCGACGGCGGCAGCTGGACCCTCAATGGCGAGACCCAGCAGCTCGACATCACGGAGGTTGCGAAGGGGAACGCGAGCCACGGACTCCTGCGGTATTCGCCCTACCGGCCCGTGGTCGTCGAGCCGCATGCGGTCACCCAGGCGGCATCGGTCTATCCGCAGCACGGCTTCCCCTTCCGCCTCGACACGACCGTGCGTCACGAGCTGGTCGCCGACGGACTCGTCGTCACGCATACGATCACGAACGCTTCGCCCGCGCGCGCCCCGTTCGCGGTGGGGTCACATCCGTTCTTCCGGGTCGGAGATCACGACCCGGCCACCCTGCGGGTCACCCTCGATGCGGCCACGCGCTTCGAGACGAACGTGCGCAGCATCCCGGTCGGCACCACGTCCGTCGCCGGCACGCCCTTCGATCTCACGGCGTCGCCGGTGCTCGGCGATCTCGACATCGACGCCTGCTATCGCGACGTGGCCGCCGACGGCGAGGGGATCCGACGCACGCGCCTGACCGCGCCTGACGGATCCAGCACGACCCTGTGGCAGGACGCCTCCTTCGAATACGTCCAGGTCTTCACTCCGCGCAACTTCCCTCGCGATGGCGTGAAGGGTCTGGCATTCGCGGCGGAGCCGATGACTGCCCCGGCGAACGCCCTGGCCTCGGGCGAAGGACTCCGCTGGCTCGAGCCGGGCGAGACCTGGACGGGCAGCTGGGGCTTCGTCTACGACGGACCGTCGGTCGCTGCGTGAGCTGCGGCTGTTTTGTTGTGGGCCCCGTGGGGCTCGAACCCACGACCAACGGATTAAAAGTCCGATGCTCTACCGACTGAGCTAGAGGCCCGCGCGCGCGGCGCGCGTCCAACCAGCCTAGCAACCAATGCCTCGTTGGTAAGACACCGGATCCCGGCGGGGGTACCACTGCCGCGGCGCTGGTACCACGGCCGAAAAGCCGTCCCCCGCCTCGGAGCACAGCACGGCAGCGTACCCTTGGTGCAATGTCGCCTCGAGACTTCCACCGCCCCGCGCAATTCTCCGGCCACGAGTTCGAGGCCTTCAAGGGCGGCGATGACCCCGCCGTGATGCACCGTGTCGCCCACGAGTCCGCCGGTGCTCTCCTCGCGCGTGTCCGTCAGGATCCGAGTCCAGAGATCCTCGACCGCCTTGTCGCGTTCACCGACGCCAACGGCATCGACGCGCTCGCCGAACTCTGGGCGAGTGCCAGCCCGCACAGCCTGCCCGGAGCGCTCTGGCGGGTGTACCTGATGCGGGCCGTCATCCGCCAGAATCCCGACGACATCACGTACCTCTTCGAGCGCGGAACCCAGGTCACCTCGACGATCGACCAGGTTGTGGCCGGAGCCCCGGCACCTGCGAGCCCGGAGGAGATTCTCGAACTCGCCGACCTGATCCTGTGCGGTGTGTTCGTCGGGGACTTCGCGCTCGCGCTCGACCGCGGCGCGGCGTTCTGCCGCTTGGCGGCCGCCGGAGCGACCAGCGTCGCCGACGACCTCGAGGCGACGCAGCCCGATCGTGCCAGCGAGCTGACCCGCCGTGCGCTGCGCTTGTCCGAGCTCGCCGTCGACCTCACCGCGTGCGCCGGCCTTTGGCGCGACGGTAGCCTCGACTGACCTCGACCGCACGCGTGGCTTCGCCGATGTTGGCTTGGCGTCGTGCACTTCCGCGAAGCCATCGCCGGGTTGGCGAAGCCACTGCGGAGCGGCGCGCCGGGCGACCCGCAGTTCGCTCTGTGCGGACGACCGAGACGAGCCAAGGAGTTCTCGCTAGAGTTAACGTCGCCGGGCCGCAGTAACCCCGGGCTCCAAAATTCGCCGCTCCGAGCGGCCTCGCGCCGAGAGGCGTTCTGCGGCCCGGCGCCAACCTGCCGCCGCGGCCTCCACGCGCCGCCCCCGCATCGCCAATGTGGCAGTCGCTTCGCCGAATTGCCCGAAGCCACCGCAGTATCCGCGACGCTACCGCGCGACGCGACCGCGCGACGCGACCGCGCCGCCGCACCTCCGCGCGAAAAAACTTCCCCACCGCCCCAATCCGCCGGCCGCACGGCGCCGAACACCTTCCCAGAGAGACCGCCAACACCTCATCCCGCACCGAATCGCTCGCCCCAGAACGGTTCACCGCGGTGGTCTTCTCGCGGAAGCCGGGCGTGATTGCCATCCCAGACGGTCCTTCCACGGGAAGACCGCCCCGGTAACGGTGCCACGAAGTCGAATGGGGCGGATGGAGGTGAGACCTGACATGCTGGAACTCGTGAGTCACGATGTGGAGACACCCGGGCGGGAGACCGCGACGGCGGCGACGCCCGAAGAGCTCCTCGAGCGTGCCGCTGACGGTGACCGTGCTGCGTTCGCCGAGCTCTACGACCAGACCGCTCCTCGGGTTCTCGGCCTCATCAAGCGCCTCCTGAAAGACCACTCGCAGTCGGAGGAGGTCACGCAGGAGGTCTTCCTCGAGATTTGGCAGACCGCGACCCGGTTCGATCACAGCAAGGGCAGTGCCGCAAGCTGGATGCTCACGATGGCTCACCGCCGCGCGGTCGACCGAGTGCGGGCCAGCCAGTCGAGTCGAGACCGCGATACGAAGGTCGGCATCCGCGATTTCGCCACCGACTACGACTCGGTCACCGAACAGGTTGAAATCCGCATCGAGCACGAGCGTGTCGAGCGGGCCCTCGCACGCCTCACCGAACTGCAGCGCCAGGCGGTGACTCTCGCCTACTACGGGGGTTTCAGCCACAGTGAAGTCTCTACGATGTTGCACGTTCCGATCGGAACGGTGAAAACCAGGCTGCGCGACGGAATGATCCGCCTGCGCGACGAACTAGGAGTTGTGTCATGAGCGACCGCGGCGGGGTGTCGGGCGAAGGCCCCGGGGTTCCCGAGACCGAAAATGCCTCGGGAGCCTACGTGCTCAACGCCCTGAACGATGAAGAACGTGAAGCATTCGAGGCGCGCATGGGCGAGTCCGACGAGCTCCGAACGGAGGTGGCCGAATTGAACGAGACAGCATTGCTGCTCGGTCGCGCGGTCGAGCCCGTCACTCCGTCGGCCGGCCTTCGGGCGAGCATCCTCGATCTGATCGAGACCACCCCGCAGCTTCCGAAGCTTGCGGCGCAGGATCCTGATCGCGACATCACCACGCCGGCCCAGCCCGGTGAGCCCCGCGTCACGCCCGCGGCAGAGGCCGCCCGAGACGCCACCCTTCTCGAGCCGACCCCGCTGGCTCGCCAGCGCTGGTTCATGCGTCCGGCCGTGCTCCTCGCTGCTGCCGCCGCCGCAGTGGCTCTGTTCTTCGGCGGTGGCGCTGTCGTCAACGGACTCCAAGGCCCGAGTTTGAGCCAGGGCCCGGACGGAGCCAGCACAGCCATGTCGCAGATTCTCTCCGCGTCCGATGTGCAGCACACCGTCGCCGATGTCTCCACCGGGGGCAAGGCGACCCTGTACTGGTCAGAGTCGCTTCAGCGCTCCGCCGTCATCCTCGATGGCGTCGCGTCACTTCCGAGTGGCAAGACCTACCAACTCTGGTACATCAACGGCAAGAACATCGCCTCGGCCGGAACGCTGAGTGCGAAGTCCAGCATCGTCTCGCAGGTGCTTCGTGGCGACCTGTCGAAGGGCGACACCATCGGCATGACCGTTGAACCGTCCGGTGGCTCCAAGCAGCCGACGACGAAGCCGATCGTCGCGATCCAGAGCGCCTAAACGACCGTCGAGGCGCGCGCGCAAGCGCCCGGCAGCCTAACCGAAGCGGCCGGAGACGTAGTCTTCGGTGGCCTGAACCGACGGGTTCGAGAACATCGTCGTGGTGTCGTCGTACTCGATCAGTTTGCCGGGCTTGCCGGTGCCGGCGATGTTGAAGAACGCCGTCTTGTCGCTGACACGGCTCGCCTGCTGCATGTTGTGCGTCACGATCACGATCGTGTACTCGGCCTTCAGCTCCTCGATCAGGTCTTCGATGGCGAGCGTGGAGATCGGGTCGAGGGCTGAGCAGGGCTCGTCCATCAGCACGACATCGGGGGAGACCGCGATGGCGCGCGCGATGCAGAGGCGCTGTTGCTGTCCGCCGGAGAGCCCGGATCCTGGTTTGTCGAGGCGGTCCTTGACCTCGTTCCAGAGGTTGGCGCCCTGGAGTGACTTCTCGACCAGAGCGTCGGCATCGCTCTTTGCCATCTTGCGGTTGTTCAGCTTGACGCCGGCCAACACGTTCTCTTTGATCGACATCGTCGGGAACGGGTTCGGGCGCTGGAAGACCATGCCCACCTGGCGCCGGACGAGCACGGGGTCGACTCCGGGGCCGTAGAGGTCGTTGCCGTCGATGAGGACCTCGCCGTCGACGTACGCCCCCGGGATCACCTCGTGCATGCGGTTGAGCGTGCGGAGGAAGGTCGACTTGCCGCAGCCGGAGGGGCCGATGAAGGCTGTGACGGTGCGGGGTTCGATGGTGATGTTGACGTCTTCGACGGCCTTGAACTTGCCGTAGTAGACGTTGAGGTCGTTGACTTCGATGCGCTTGGACACGAGATTCCTTCGGGGCGGTGGAGTGCGAGGCCTAGCGGCCGAACTTGGGGGCGAAGATCCGGCCGACGAGGCGCGCGATCAGGTTGAGAAGCATGACGATCAGGATGAGCACGAGAGCGCCCGTCCACGCTCGCTCGACGTACGGCGTCGCGATCGGACCCTGGTTCGCGTACTGGGTGTACACGAACACCGGAAGGGTCATCATCTGGTTGTTGAAGAGGTCGTAGTTCATGCTCGTCGTGAAGCCGGTGGTGATCAAGAGCGGCGCGGTCTCACCGATGACGCGGGAGATCGACAGCATGACACCGGTCGTGAGGCCGGCGATCGAGGTCGGCAGCACGATCTTGAGGATCGTCAGCCATTTGGGCACGCCCAGCGCGAAGCTCGCCTCCCGGAGTTCGTTCGGAACGATCTTGAGGATCTCCTCGCTCGACCGCACCACCACCGGGATCATGAGGACGCTGAGGGCGATGGCGCCGACGATCCCGGCGCGGAAGGCGGGCCCGAGCAGCAGCGAGAACAGGGAGTAGGCGAAGAGCCCGGCCACGATGGAGGGGATGCCGGTCATGACGTCGACGAAGAACGTGATGGCCCTGGCCAGTCGCCCGCGCCCGTATTCGACGAGGTAGACGGAGGTCAACAGGCCGATGGGCACGCTGATGAGCGTGGCGAATGCGGTGATCTCGAGGGTTCCGATGATGGCGTGGAGGGCGCCGCCGCCGACGCTGATGATGTTGCGCATCGATTCGCTGAAGTACGAGACGTCGAAGCGGGCCACGCCGTTGGCGACGACGGTGTAGATCAGGGAGATGAGGGGCAGAAGCGCGATGATGAACGCGGTCGTGACCAGCGAGGTGATAAGGCGGTCCTTTGCCTTCCGGCCGCCCTCCACCACCATCGAGACGACCACGATGAGCACGTCGAAGAGCACCGTTCCGAAGAAGATCGCCCCGACGACGTTGAAATCGGCCGTGGTGCCGGAAGCCTTCAGGAGCAGGAAGACCAGGATGAAGACGATCCAGCTGCCGACGAGGAGCGCCCAGGTCGCCCCCTTCGGGAGTTTGCCGGCGGTCAGCGTATTGGTGCTGCGATTGCGGATGGCGACCGACATCAGTTGGCTCCCGAGAATTCTCTACGACGATTGACAACGAAGCGGGCGACCATGTTGACCGCCAGGGTGATCACGAAGAGGATCAGGCCGGAGGCGACCAGCGTATTGAGCCCGACTCCCTGCGCTTCGTTGAACTGGAGGGCGATGTTCGCCGCGATGGTGTTCGGGTTCTGCGAGGTCAGCAGGAAGAAGTTGATGGTGATCGCCGGAGACAGGACGATGGCGATCGCAAGCGTCTCACCGAGGGCGCGGCCGAGGCCGAGCATGATCGCCGAGACGATTCCGGAGCGGGCAAAGGGAAGCACAGCCATTCGGATCATCTCCCAGCGAGTCGCGCCGAGCGCGAGCGCGGCCTCCTCCTGGAGCAACGGGGCCTGCAGGAAGATCTCACGCATCACGCCGGTCATGATCGGGAGGACCATTACGGCGAGCACGATGGCCGCGGTGAGGATCGTGCGGCCCGTGCCGGAGACGGGGCCGGCGAAGAGAGGGATCCAGCCCACCTTGTCGACCAGCGTGTTGTAGAAGGGCTGGACGAACGGGGCCAGAACGATGACACCCCAGAGCCCGAAGACGACGCTGGGAACGGCCGCGAGGAGGTCGATGATGTAGCCGAGGATCGCGCTGATCCGGCGCGGGGCGTAGTGCGAGATGAACAGGGCGATGCCGAGCGAGAGCGGGATCGCGAAGATCATCGCGAGCACGGAGGCCCAGATCGTGCCGAAGACGAGCGGCGCGACGTAGCTCCAGAAATTCGTGGCGCTGTTCGGCAGGGTGCCCTTCGCCGCGAAGAACGCCGGCAGGCTCTGCCAGACGAGGAACGCCGCGACCAGAGCCAGGACCAGAAGAATCAGGGATCCCGAGACGACGGTCGCGAGGGAGAAGACCCGGTCGCCGATCCGGACTTTCACCTTCGGGCGAGCGTCACTGGCGAGGGGGCGTTCCGCGGTAGCGGTCATGTGAGGGCGTTTTCCTGATCTGGCCGTATCGGCCGCATGACATCTTCGGGTTGTGGTGCTGATGCTAGGTGATTCTCGTGCGGCTTCGGAAGGGTGTGGGACTCGTTCTTCTCGAGGGACGCACGGGTCCGGGCCGCGGCGAGGAGCCCGCGGCCCGGACCGATGTGGTGCGGTGTTACTTGATGGTGGCGATGGCCTTGATGACCTTCGCCGACAGGGTGGCGCTGAGCGGTGCCGATCCGGCCTGGGCAGCAGCAGCCGTCTGACCGGCCGAGCTTGCCGCGTAGGTGGCGTAGGCCTTGAACAGCTTGGCCGTGGCGGCGTCGGTGTAGTTCTGGCACGGGATCAGGTAGCTGACCAGAACGATCGGCCAGTCACCCTTGGCGCTCGCCGTGCGGTCGATGTTGATCGCAAGGTCGTTCGCGGAACGACCCGAGACGAACGGCGACGCGGCAACGACCGCGGCAGCACCGGCGGCGCTGATGGTGGTGGCGGTGCCTCCGACGACGAGCTTCGCCTTCGACAGGGTGCCTGCACCCGAGTCGTCGATGTAGGCGATGCTGTTGCTGGCTGCCTTGACGGCCGATGCGACACCCGAGGTGCCCTTGGCGGCGTCACCGACCTTGTAGGGGAACGTCTGCGAGGCGGGAGCGGTCCAGACCGACTTCGCCTGGCTGGCGAGGTACTCGGTGAAGTTCTGGGTGGTGCCCGAGTCGTCCGAGCGGTGCACGACGGTGATCGAGGCCGACGGGAGCGTCGCGCTCGGGTTCAGCGTCTTGATCGCGGGGTCGTTCCACTTCGTGATGGTGCCCTTGAAGATGCCGGCGATGGCGTTGGCGTCGAGCGTCAGGTCGGTTACGCCGGAGACGTTGTACGCGATCGCGATCGGGGAGATGTAGACGGGAAGGTCGATGCCCTTCGTGCCGGCCTTGCACTCCTTGAACGTCGAGGCAAGGTCTGTGTCGGCGAGGGCGGCGTCGGAACCAGCGAAGTCGGCCGAGCCCGCGATGAAGCTGGTGCGACCGGCTCCGGAACCCTGCGGGTTGTAGTTGATCGTGGCGCCGCTGTTGGCCTGCTGGAAGCCTGCCGCCCAGGTGGTCTCGGCGACGCCCTGCGCCGACGAGCCGATGCCGTTGAGGGTGCCGGAGGCCGTCGGAATGGCTGCTGCGGTGCTGCCGCTTGCTGCGGGGGTGGAATTCTCGTTGGACGCACACGAGGAGAGGGCGATGACGCCCACGATGGCGATGGCAGAGATGCTGCCGAGTCGCTTGATGTTCACAGAGTTCCCTTCGGGAAAGGTTCGAGTCGTGATGCTGGACCGGGCCGGTGCTGACCCGCGAGCGAGGCTACGTTCGTGCGTTAACGACGTTCGCCCTTAGCGGTGAACGGGAGGTGAACGGACAGAGAACAAGCGCCCGAAATCACAGGTGATCGTCGGGCGCTTGTATGAATGGTTTGTAAGAACTCAGTCGCCGGGGCCGTGTGTTTCGACGGCAACGAGGGTGCCATCGGACTTGGACACGTGGAGAACCGTGTAGTCGGCGGTGCCCAGCGACGAGTACCGGCGGAGGTCGAGGCGGTGCCCCGCCCTCGTCTGCTCCGTCACCTGGCGGATGATCTCGGGGAGGACGGGCCCGTGACTGCAGATCACGGCATTGACGCCCTTCTTGAGCCGCTTCTTGATCACGCTCGCAACGTCGTCTGTGCCGCTTTCGAAGGCATCCTGGCTGATGTCGGCAGTCTGCTTGACCCCCACGTGGATGGCGGCCGAGAGCGGTTCGACCGTCGCCAGACAGCGGGCGGCCGTGCTACTGATGATGCGGTGCGGATGCCACGCCGCGATTCCTGGAGCAATGCTCTTGGCCTGCTTGCGGCCGACCGGGAGCAGAGGGCGAGTGGAGTCGACCCCCGACCACTGGGCTGGAGGCACAGCCTTGGCGTGCCGGAGCGCCACGATCGCGAACGTGCGGGCGGTGTCTGTCGCGACCCGATCAGCGAACCGCTCGAGAACTTCGGCGTCGCGCTCGTAGGTGAGCTGAGTGGCTGCCTTCGCGAGAGGGACCCATTCGGCGAGTTGCACCTCGTCGTTCGCCTTGAATGCACCCGCCCTGGCGAACTCCTCGTCGGAGACCTCGGCCGCCCAGTAGTGGACGACCTTGTCGCGACCGCCCGGCAGAAGGTACTCGGCCGTGCCGAGCGGTGCGCCGAGGGTGACGCGATAGCCGGTCTCTTCGCCGATTTCGCGCACGGCCGTCTGCGGTGTCGCTTCGCCGGGATCGACCTTGCCTTTGGGAAGGGACACGTCGTGGTGGTACTCGCGGTGGATGAGGAGAACACGGACCTTTCCGTCGACGATGCGCCAGCAGACGGCACCGGCCGCCACCACGGTCGTAGCTGTGACACTGGAGGAGCGCGGCATCGTCACCGGGTTGAACGCCTTCTCTTGCTGATCTGTCGCATAAGTCCATCTTGCATGTCGCGGAGCGGTTCGCCGTCTTCGCTTCGGGAGTGCCGGATCCAGCTCCCGTCGGGGTCGAGGAACCAGGAGCTGGTCTCGGGAGACATCGCGAGGTCGAACAACTCGTCGAGCTCGGCCAGGTGGTCGGCCTGCACGAGGCGGACGAGCACCTCGACTCGCCGGTCGAGGTTGCGGTGCATCATGTCGGCGCTGCCGATGAACACCTGCGGGTCGCCGTCATTGTGGAAGGAGAAGATGCGGGAGTGCTCGAGGTAACGACCGAGGATGGAGCGGACCCGGATGTTCTCGGAGAGGCCCTCGATGCCGGCCTTGAGCGAGCAGATGCCTCGGACCCAGATGTCGACGGGCACACCGGCGTTGCTCGCGTGATAGAGGGCGTCGATGATCTCTTCGTCGACCATCGAGTTGATCTTGATGCGGATACCGGAGGGCTTGCCCGCCTTGGCGTTCTCTGCCTCGACGGCGATGCGCTTGATCAGCCCCTTGCGGAGGTGGAGCGGAGCAACCAGCAGGCGTTTGAACTTCTTCTCGATGGCGTAGCCGGAGAGCTCGTTGAAGAGACGCGTGACGTCTTTACCGACCTGGTCGTCGGCCGTGAAGAGCCCCAGGTCTTCGTAGATGCGGCTCGTCTTCGGATTGTAGTTGCCTGTGCCGATGTGCGTGTAGTGACGCAGTCGTCCACCCTTCTCCTGGCGGATCACGAGTGCGAGCTTGCAGTGCGTCTTCAGGCCGACGAGGCCGTAGACGACGTGCACGCCGGCCTTCTCGAGTTTGCGAGCCCAGGTGATGTTGTTCTGCTCATCGAAGCGCGCCTTGATTTCAACGAGGGCCAGCACCTGCTTGCCGGCCTCGGCAGCGTCGATCAGCGCCTCGATGATGGGGCTGTCGCCGGAGGTGCGGTAGAGCGTCTGCTTGATCGCCAGCACGTTGGGGTCGGTGGCGGCCTGCTCGAGGAAGGCCTGAACGCTCGTTGCGAACGACTCGTACGGGTGGTGCACCAGGACGTCTCGGCGAGAGATGCTCGCGAAGATGTCGGGCTGCATGTTGGGCTCCGTCGGCAGGAGCTGGACGGCCGTTGTCGGAAGATGCTTCGGGTAGTGAAGCTCGGGGTTGGAGATCTTGGCGATCTCGAAGAGCCCGGCGAGGTCGAGGGGTGCGGGGAGCCGGTAGACCTCCTGCTCGGTGATGTCGAGTTCGCGGACGAGGAGCTCGAGCGTGACGGGGTCCATGTCTTCGGTGATCTCGAGCCGGATGGGCGGCCCGAAGCGACGCCGGAGCAGCTCTTTCTCGAGCGCCTGGATGAGGTTCTCTGACTCGTCTTCGTCGATCTCGACGTCTTCATTGCGGGTGACGCGGAAGACGTGGTGCTCGTTGACCTCCATGCCGGGGAAGAGGTCTTGGAGGTGATTGGCGATCAGGTCTTCGAGCGGGATGAATCGGAGACGCCCGCTCTTGTCATCGGGCAGCTGCACGAACCGGGGGAGCACCTGCGGCACCTTGAGACGCGCGAACTCCTGCTTCTCGGTCTTGGGGTTGCGGACCCGGACGGCCAGGTTGAGCGACAGACCGGAGATATAGGGGAACGGGTGGGCCGGGTCGACGGCCAGAGGCATGAGCACGGGGAAGATCTGGTTCGAGAAGACGTCGTGCATGCGGATGCGGTCGGCCTCGGCGAGGTCGGACCACCTCTCGACGTGGATGCCCGCGGCGTCGAGATCGGGCTTGACGAAATCGCTGAAGGCGCGCGCATGCCGAACCTGCAGCTCGAGAGCCTTGGCGTTGATCGCAGCGAGGACGTCTTTCGGTGCCGTGCCGACGTTGGTCGGCACTGCCAGGCCGGTGGCGATGCGCCGCTTGAGGCCGGCCACGCGGACCATGAAGAACTCGTCGAGGTTATTGGCGAAGATCGCGAGGAAGTTGGCTCGTTCGAGCAGAGGGGTCGAAGGGTCTTCGCCGAGCTCGAGCACGCGCTGGTTGAACGCCAGCCAGCTGATCTCACGGTCGAGGAACCGGTCGAGCGGCAGCGTGCCGTCGTCGTCGAACGACACGATCTCGTCGAAGTCGTCGATCAGATCGTTGGTGACGGCAGCGCCGTCAACGTAGGGTTCGCTG
>JAODMX010000115.1 GCA_025464735.1 Frondihabitans sp.
AGAACCCGCGGTCATGAGAGACCGAGGATCCTGGCCATGTTGCCGCCCTCGACGAGGGCCCGGTCGGCTTCGTCCGGGATGGCTTTCGCGATCTTGAATCGCTCGAGATCGAAATCCGAACCGGGCCACTCGGATCCCAGCAGGATCTTCTCCGGACCGACCCGCGCATACGCGCGACGGACGTCGGCCATCAGAGTCGCACTGGTCTCGAGATACACGTGCGGCTGACGTTCGGCGACGATGATCGCCTCCGGCACGTTCCAGACGGCACCCATGTGGGCGATGATCGTAGGGACATCAGGGTGGCCCTTGGCGATCTCCTCGATGGCGAACGGCGCGCAGAACGCATCGTCGAGAGCATTGATGAGCACGGGCAGCCCGAATTTCGCACAGGCCCGGAACACCGGGTCGAGCAGGCCGTGGTCGGCCACGTGGTAGCCGTGCATGCTGGGGTGGAGCTTGAGGCCGGACAACCCCGCCTCCGCCATGCGCTCGATCTCGTCGAGGGCATCGTCGTCCTGCGGGCGCACCTGTCCGAAGCCGAGAAACCGATCCGGGTGGTCGTTGACGAGACCGATGATGAAGTCGTTCTCGATCCGCTGCGCGAGCGAGCACACCATTGCCTTGTCGACGCCGGCGGCATCCATGCGGTCCAGGATCCGATTCGGGTCGAAGGGAACGTACGCGGGCGGCTCGTCTCCCGGCCTGCTGCCCGTGAGGTAGTCGGAACGTCCGCGGACGTCCTGGGTGGTGTTGTACGCGTCGATGATCACGCGGTCTCCTTCTGATTGACGAGCGAGTCGTCGGCGGGGACGTCGGGCAGGGTCCGCACAACGGCGTCCGCTCGGCCCTCCGGCGTCGACGACGGGAAGTGGCAGCGGACCTGGCGGCCATCGGCCACCTGACGAAGCTTTGGCTGGACGGTTCGACACAGGTCGGTCGCAAAAGGGCACCGGGTCGAGAATCGGCATCCTGGCGGAGGCGAGGCCGGATCCGGCAACTCGCCTTCGAGCACGATCCGCTCCCGCGCGGGTCCGTCCTCCGGCGCGGCGAGTGTCGGAACGGCCGAGAGCAGCGCCTCGCTGTAGGGATGCTCGGGCCGAGCGAAGAATGCGTCCCGGTCGGCGATCTCGACGATCTGCCCGAGGTACATGACCGCGACCCGATGGGCGACGTGACGCACGACGCCGAGGTCGTGCGAGATGAAGAGCATCGTGAGGTGCTCTTCGCGAGTCAGGTCAGCGAGCAGATTGATCACCTGGGCTTGCACGGACACGTCCAGGGCCGAGACCGGCTCGTCGGCAACGATGAATCGGGGGCGCGAGGCCAGAGCACGCGCGATCCCGATACGCTGACGCTGACCGCCCGAGAACTCGTGCGGGCGGCGATCCGAGGTGGCCGAACCGAGCCCGACCCGGTCGAGGAGCTCGGCGGCACGACGGAGCGCCTCCTTCTTCGCGACGCCGCGCGTCTGGCGGAGGGGCTCGGCCACGATGTCGCCGATGCGGCGGCGCGGATTGAGCGAGCCCATCGGATCCTGGAACACCATCTGCATGTCAGCGCGCGCCACGCGCAGCTGGCCGCGGGAGAGCTGGGAGATGTCGATCCCGGCGAACTCGACCGAGCCGACACTCGATTCCTCGAGTCGGAGCAGCGCCCGGCCGAGGGTCGACTTGCCGCAGCCCGATTCACCGACGAGGGCAAGGGTCTCGCCCTCGCGCACCTCGAGATCGACTTCGCTGACGGCGGTGACTCGCCCGCCGTACGTCACGGACAGCCCCCTCGTCGCGACCAGTGTTGCGGCGGTCACGCTGCTCCTCCGTCCGCCCGGGCGACCGACTCGGTCGGTCGCAGAGACGATTCGGAGTTCAGCCAGCAGGCGTCGAGATGATCGGGCGCAGAGGCGTCATGGACGGCCAGCTCGGGTCGCTCGACGCAGGCGTCGTGCGCGAACGCGCAGCGGGAGGCGAAGGCGCAGCCCGACGGTCGATCGGCACCCTGAGGCGGGGCGCCGGGGATCGTGGGAAGTCGATCCGGCACCGGACCGGTCACGCCGGGTGTGGAGGCCAGGAGACCCCGCGTGTACGGGTGCTTGGGCGAATAGAGCACCTCTGCGGTCGTCCCCACTTCGACGATGCGCCCGGAGTACATGACCGCGACACGATCGGCGATGTTCGCCACGACGCCGAGATCGTGGGTGACGATGACGATCGTGGTGCCGTACTCCCGCTGCAGGTTCTTGAGCAGATCGAGGATCTGAGCCTGGATGGTGACGTCGAGCGCTGTCGTCGGCTCGTCAGCGATGAGCAGTGCCGGATCGTTGGCCAAGGCGATCGCTGTCATCGCGCGCTGACGCATCCCCCCGGAGAACTGGTGCGGATAGGCCTTGGCGTTCTCCTCAGGGCGCGCGATCCCCACCTGGCGGAGCATGCCGACCGCCTTGCTTGCCGCCTCGGGACGACTGACGTCCTGGTGGAGGGAAATCATCTCTGCGACCTGGCGCCCGATGCGGTGCAGCGGGTTGAGGGCGGCAAGGGCGTCCTGGAAGACGACGGCGATGTCCTTGCCGCGGACATGGCGGAGACGTTTCTCGGGGGCGCTGATCAGATCAATGCCCCCGTAGATCGCCGTTCCGGTGATCCGGGTGCGCGGGCCGCGGTTGAGTCCGACGAGACTCATCGACAAAGCGGACTTACCCGAGCCGGATTCGCCGACGATCGCAACGATCTCACCCGGGAACAGGTCCAGGTCGACGCCGTCGACAGCGGGGACGACGCCCTGCCGTGTCGCGAAACCGACATGCAGGTCCCGGATCCGGAGGAGCGGCTCCCGAGGGTCGTCAGACCCCGTCATACTCTCACCTCGGCCAAGGCCACCTCGATCAGGTCGACCACTGTCTCGGGCGCGACCCGCGGCGTGAAATGGCTGGTCTCGACTTCGCTCGTCACGGCACCCGCGCGCAGCGCCATGTCGCGCTGGGTGTCGGTCCGCAGCGTGCCGTCCCGGGACGCGACGAGGTACCAGCTCGGTCGCATCCGCCAGGCGGGGACGCCGACCGTCTGGGTGAAGATCGCGTTCGATGACCGACCGGTTTCGCGGATGAGGGATGCCTGGTGTTCCGCGGGCACGTCCCAGCCGATCTCCTCCCAGAACCGGCCGCCCCGATCGGTGACCCACGAGCCGTCGTCGCCACGGCGCATGTAGGCCGAGACCGGTGCCGGGTCGTACCGCTCGACGATCGCACTGACGCTCTCCCCCTCGTCGGGAGCGAACGCGGCGACGTAGACGAGACCTCGGACGGCATCGAGCCGCCCCACCTCGGTGATGACGGCGCCGCCGTAGGAGTGCCCGACGAGCAGCACGGGCTCGCCGATGGCCTCGACAATGGCGCTCGTGTGGGCGACGTCGCTCTCCAGAGAGACGAGCGTGTTGGTGACGAGCGTGTAGGCGAGACCCCGCGCATCGAGGATCGGTGTGACGGCGCTCCAGGTGGTGGGGGTTCCGCCGGCTCCGTGAACGAGGACGATGTGCATAGTCAGGCCTTCCGGAGGCGGGGGTCGAGGACGAGGACGAGGATGTCGACGACGAGGTTGGTCAGGATGAAGAGGGTGGCGACGGCGAGGACGGCGCCCTGCACGAGCAGGTAGTCCTTCTGATTCACGGCATTGACCAGAAGGTTGCCGACGCCGGGGTAGGAAAAGACGGTCTCGGTGATGACCGAGCCTCCGAGAAGCGAGCCGAACTGCAGCCCGAGAACGGTCACGACCGGGAGGGAGGAGTTGCGGAAGACGTGTCCTGTCATGATCCTGCGCTCCCCCAGCCCTTTCATCCGAGCGGTCCGGATGAAGTCGTCGCCGAGAACTTCCAGGACGGAGGCGCGCACCATCCGGGTGATGAAGCCGGCCATCGAGATGGCCAGCGTCACGGCGGGCAGGATCAGGTGGATCAGCCACGGCCCGATGAGGTCGGGCCGGTTCTGGAGGATCGCGTCGAGCAGCACGAAGTTCGTCGTCGGTTGGTAGTTCAGCGTGTTGGGAAGACGCCCGAGCACGGGAAGCAGATGCAGCTGAACACCGAACACGATGATCCCGAGCACGCCGAGGGCGAACCACGGAAGGGAGAAGCTGACTGTCGCAAGACTCAGGATGAGGGAGTCGATCTTGCTCCCGCGTCGGGTCGCCGCGATCACACCGGTGACGACTCCCAGCACCACGGCGATGATCATGGCGGTGACGACGAGTTCGATCGTGGCCGGCAACGTGTTTTTGAGGAGCGCGAGCACGGTGTTGTTACCGAAGAAAGAGTAGCCGAGGTCGAGGTGCCCGACCGCGCTGAGATAGCTGACGTACTGCAGCCAGAGCGGACGGTTGAGACCGAGGGTGGCGTTCAGATGCGCGATATTGTCCTGGATCTCCTTGCTCGACAGCCCTTGGGCGCCGGCCACTCCCAGCGTCGTGGCGGGCGATCCCGGGATCAGACGCATCGCGAAGAAGACCACCGTGATGACCGCGAGCAGCACAACGGGAACGAGCAGGAGGCGGCGGGCGACCACCATGCCGAGACTGCGGCTCCGAGCGGTACGGGTGATGGTGGTGATCGTGCTGATGACACTCATACGGCTCTCCGGTGGTCGAAACGGTCGCGAAGGTCGTCTCCGACGAAGTTGCAGGCCACGACGAACAGGAGAGTGCAGATGGCGGGAAGCAGGATGAGGGAGGCGTCGCTGTAGACGAACTGCTGTCCGGCCTGCACCATATAGCCCCAGTCGGCCTGCGGCGGCTGGATCCCGAGGCCGATGTACGACATGCCCGCGGAGAATCCTGCGGCGACCGAGATCGTCGTCATGGCCTGGACGAGAAGAGGGCCGACAATGTTCGGCAGGATCTCGACCACCATGATTCGCGGAGCTCGGGTGCCGGCGAGGTCGGCGGACGCGACGTAGTCTCTGGCGGCCTCACGCGACGTCGTGGCTCTCGTCAAGCGCGCGAAGCTCGGTGCCATCGCGATCGTGATCCCGACGACGAGTGGCAGCGGGCCCGGGCCGGTGACGGACACGAGCAGGATGATCAGCAGCAGCGAGGGGAAGGCAAGGACGAGGTCAGTGCAGCGCATCAAGAGCTGATCGAACCAGCCGCCGACATAACCGGCGACCAGGCCGACGGCGGTGCCGATGGTCCCTGCCAGCAGCGTCGACGACAGGGCGATGCCGATCAGAGGACGCCCCCCGACGAGGAGCCGGGCCAGCTCGTCACGCCCAAGATCGTCGGTGCCGAGGAGATGGCCCGCCGACCCGAGCGGCAGAAGCGGGTGCTCCCCCTGCAGAAGAGGGCTGATCGGCACGACGAACGGCCCGATGACAGTCAGGGCGACCATCGCGATGACGACGATCCAGGCCGCGAGCCCGACGGCCGACGTGGCGCCCCCGAACCGCCGGCTGATCGTATGGCCGGCGGTTCGGGTTCTGCGCAGAGAGCTGATCGGGGAGCTGGTCATCGTCAATTAACGGTCGCGTTCTCCATGAAACAGCGGTGCGCGCTGAGGGCGGCGACGTTCATGCCCTTGACGTTCGTCGTGCTTGTCACCGGGTTGGTGAACGCGGCCAGCATGCTGAAGGGGGCGATCTTGTCGGCGACGGTCTTCTGCACGGCCGTGTACTTCGCGGTCCTCGACGAGCCGTTCGGTGTGTTCGCCGCGTCGGTTAGCGATGCCTGGATGCTGGTGGCGAGCGCGGCGGGAGAGGTCGTGCTCCAGCCGGTGAGGAAGGTGCCATACACACCGGACGGACTGCCGAGGGCTCCGATCATGTTGTCGGGGTCGGGAACGTACGAGTTGCGCTCCCAGATCATCAGGTCGTGACTGGACGACGTCGGGTCGAAGAGGGCCCCCGCGTACGCAGCCGGAGTGAGGCTCGACGTGGTGACCTTCAGACCGATCGCCTCCAGATTCTGCTGGATGATCTGCGCGGCCGTCACGTGCCAGCTGTCACTGGCCGAGATCAGCTTGATCGTTCGTCCGGTCGCGCCCGCGCTCTCGAGGAGGGCTTTTGCCTTGGCGACGTTCTTCGTCGACAGCGACGCGAGGCTCGGGTCGTAGGAGGCCTGCGACGGTGGAATCGTGTATCCCTTGGGAAGCGCGCCCTTTCCGTAGAACGCCTTGGCCAGGATCGCATCGCGGTCGATGGCGAGGTTGATCGCCTGCCGCACCTCGAGCTCCTTGAGCGCGGCCTGCCGCGTGTCCATGAAGAGCATGGCGTCGGCGCCGTTCGGCGTCTTGTACACGGTGACGCTGCTGCTCGCCTCCAACTGCTTCACCGCTGAGTATGGCGTGAACTGAGTGGCCGAGATGTCGCCGCTCTCCAGCGAGCTGATGATCGTGGACTGGTCCTGGATCTGCTGCATGACGAGGCGGTCGACCTTGGCGCGGCCCTTCCAATAGCCTTCGAACGCCTTGAGCACGACCTGCTGGCCCGAGGTCGACGAGACGTACTCGAACGGGCCACTGCCAACGAGGTGTTTGCCGATGTCCTTGCCGTACTTCTTGATGGCCGCGGCGGAGATGATGCGTCCGCCCACGTCGCTGAGGCGCGCGGGAAGCAGTGCGTCTTTCGCCTTGAGCACCATGGTGAAGGTGTGCGCGTCAGTCGCCGCCATCGAGGCAACGTTCAGACCGACAGCCGCGATCTGACGGGACGCGCCCGTGGGCAGACTCGGGTCGTTGGGGTTGAACTGGCGCTGGTACGAGCGCAGAACGTCGGCCGAGCTGAAGGTCGTGCCGTCGTGCATCTTCACGTTCTCGCGGAGGGTGAACACGTACGTCAGGCCGTCGTCGCTCACCGTCCACTTGGTCGCCAGGTCGGGCTGCGCCTTGTTGCTCACGAAGTCGATGAAGGTCAGTCCACGACAGACGCTGTCGACGACCATCCAGTCGCCGATCGTGTCGTAGAAAGCCGGGTCGAAGACGCCGCCCGTCCCGTCGATGCCGAGTGTGAGGGTGCCGCCCTTCTTGCCGCCTGTGGTCGCCGTCGACGTCGAACTGGACGACGACACCCCACACGCGGTGAGAAGCGACGCGATGCCGAGACCGATGCCGGCTGTACCGGCTCCTTTCAGGAGGCCGCGTCGGGAAATCCCGGACGGTACGGCCAGCACGGGCGGGTGGTCGGAGATTTCTTCACGCATGTTGAGTCCTCAGGGTGACACGAAACGGATGACAGGAAGGGTGAGATTGGATCCAATTTATCCAAAAAGAAATGCAAGTTTAGGATTGTGGGCTTTTGTTTCAAGCTCATGTCCGGGCCGTTACGTTTGCGATCCGATGCGAAAGCCACACCCGAAATGGGCCGAAATCCCCCGCACCGTCAGGCTTTGTACACGACGAAGAATTTCCTGACCTTCTCCTGCACGTTCCAGACGCCCGTCCAGCCGAGTGGGAAGTAGGCGGTGGCACCCGCCGAGATCTCTTCCGGCTCGTCGCCGTCGCGCTGCACCGTCATGCGTCCCGAGACGACGTGGATGAGCTCACCGCGCGTGATGAATTCCCAGCGCGAGACGCCGGGCTCGGACTCCCAGATCCCCGAGACGATCGAACGATCCTCCGTGGCGAAGTCGACCCGACTCCGAACGGGGATGTCGCCGCTCAGGGGTTCGGCGCTGGGCTGCGCTAAGAGCTTCTCCGAGAGGTCGGAGGCGGGGACGTCGAGCGGGCGGTTGATCGTGGTCATGGTTCCTCCAGAGCGGACCGAGCCGATCGGCTCAATCGAATGAATCCGCACAAGGCCTGTGTGGATCCAGCCAGAGTAATCTAGGATCCAATTAGAAGGCGATCCTAAAGGGAGACACACATGCACCTGACACCGGCCGACACGGAAAAGCTGCTGCTGAGTGTCGCGGGCATGGTGGCACGCGACCGCCTGGGGCGCGGCATCGCGCTCAACTACCCGGAGACCGTCGCGTTACTCAGCACCTGGGTCATCGAACGTGCGCGAGAGGGCGCCCTCGTGGCCGACCTCATGAACGAGGGGCGCGAAGTCCTGACCGGCGACCAGGTCATGCCAGGGGTCGCCGAGATGCTCCACGACGTCCAAGTCGAAGCGACGTTTCCCGACGGTCGCAAGCTCGTGACTCTCCACCATCCGATCCAGTAGCGAAACGGACAAGACCATGTCAGCAGCGTCGACCGAGGGTCCGGGTGCGTACCGTATCCGCCCGGGCACCATCGAATTGAACGCCGATCGCACGGACGGTGAGCGCATCCGCCTCGTCTTCCTGAACGCGGGCGATCGCCCCATCCAGATCGGCTCGCACCTGCATCTGCCCGACGCCAACTCGTCGCTGACCTTCGATCGCGCGAGGGCACGCGGGTTCCGCCTCGATATCCCCTCCGGCACCTCTCAGCGCTTCGAGCCCGGTGCGTCAAGAGAGCACGACGCAGTGGCAATCCGGGGCGCCCGGCGTGTCCCCGGGCTCCAGATCGGCAACACCGGCAAGGAGGATCTCGATGGTCCAGATCGACCGTAAACGCTACGCCGCCATCTATGGGCCAACCGCCGGCGACCAGGTGCGCCTCGGCGACACCGACCTCTGGATCGAGATCGAGAAGGACTACACGGTGGGTGGCGAGGAGGCCGTGTTCGGTGGCGGCAAGTCGATCCGCGAATCGATGGCGCAGAGCACGCGCACGCGAGCCGAAGGCGCCCTCGACACCGTCATCACCAACGCGATCGTGCTCGACTGGTGGGGCGTCGTCCGCGCGGACGTCGGCGTTCGTGCGGGGCGCATCGTTGCTCTGGGCCGCTCCGGCAACCCCGACCTGGCCGACGGCGTCCACCCGGATCTCGTGATCGGACCGTCGACCGACGTCGTCTCGGGTGAGGGCAGGATCCTGACAGCCGGCGGCATCGACTCACACGTGCACCTGCTCTCACCCTCCCAGATCCACGAAGCCCTCGCGACCGGCATCACGACGATCGTCGGCGGCGGGACCGGTCCGAGCGAGGGATCCAAGGCGACCACGGTCACCCCGGGCGCCTGGCACCTGTCGACCATGCACCGGTCTTTGGACCAGCTGCCCGTCAACCTGATCCTGCTGGGCAAGGGGAACACGGTCTCGCAGGAGGCCCTCGCCGAGCAGGCGCTCGGCGGTGCCGGCGGTTACAAGATCCACGAGGACTGGGGCGCCACCCCGGCCGCGATCGATGCGGCATTGCGCGCGGCCGACGAGTTCGGCCTCCAGGTGGCGCTGCACTCCGACTCGCTGAACGAGGCGGGTTACGTGCAGTCGACGATCGACGCGATCGGTGGGCGCGGGATCCATGCGTTCCACGTCGAGGGCGCGGGCGGTGGCCATGCGCCCGACATCCTGTCGATCGCGTCGCTGCCGAACGTGATCCCCGGTTCGACGAACCCGACGCTGCCGCACACGGTCAACACGGTCGCCGAGCACCTCGACATGCTGATGGTCTGCCACCACCTCAACCCCGCGGTGCCAGAAGACCTCGCCTTCGCGGAGTCCCGGATCCGGGCCACGACGATCGCCGCCGAAGACGTCCTTCACGACATGGGCGCGCTCTCGGTCACCTCGTCGGATGCGCAGGCGATGGGACGCATCGGCGAGGTCATCGCCCGGACCTGGCAGGTGGCCCACGTCATGAAGGCGCGGCGCGGCTCGCTCGGCGAGACGCTGCCCGCCGACAACGAGCGCGCTCGCCGGTACGTCGCGAAGTACACGATCAACCCGGCCATCGGTCAGGGAATCGACAGTGAGGTCGGCAGCATCGAGGTCGGCAAGCTGGCCGATCTGGTGCTCTGGGATCCCCGATTCTTCGGCATCCGGCCCGACCTCGTGATCAAGGGTGGCGGGCTCGTCTGGGGCGCCCTCGGTGATCCCAACGCCTCCATCCCGACGCCGCAGCCGGTTCTGATGCGCCCGGCTTTCACGGACGCGATCGGGTCCGACCTCTCCGTGACCTTCGTCGCGCAGGCCGCGCTCGACGACGGACTCGCGGATCGGCTCGACCTGCGTCGCCGTCTGGCCCCGGTCTCGTCGACGCGAGGAGTGACGAAGCACGACCTCAAGAACAACGACGCCCTTCCTCGCATCGACATCACCCCTGACACCTTCGCCATCTCGATCGACGGCGAGGAGGTCGTCCCCGCACCGGTCGACCGTGTTCCGCTGGCTCAGCTCTACACGCTTTTCTGATTTCGCATGCTCGCTTCCACAACCATCGCCCTGCTCCTCGCCGATGCCCGCCTGCCCTCGGGGGGACACGCGCACTCCGCGGGGATGGAGCCGGCCCTCCTCGGCGGGCTGCGACGCGACGACATTCCGGCGTTCCTCCTCGGCCGGGCCAGGACGACCGCCGCCGTGGAAGCCGGCACCGCCGTCGCCGCGCGACACAGCTTCCTCCACGGAGCGAGCGTCGCGTCGGCGCGGGAGGTCGAGGCCGCGTGGGCCGCTCGCACTCCAAGCGCGGCTGTTCGCGACGCCGCTCGCCTGCTGGGCCGTGGCTACCTCCGGCTGTCGCTGCGCACCTGGCCTGACGATCCGGCATTGGCTGTCTGCGCTGCCCTCGACCGGCCGCCTCGCGCGATCGTGCTCGGGGCGATCGCGGCAGCCACCCGCATGGACCCGGCGGATCTGGTGCGTCTCGTGTTCTACGACGAGGTGCAGTCGGCGGCTTCCGCGGTGCTGAAACTCGACCCGCTGGATCCTGCGATCCCGGTTTCGTGGGTGCTCGACACCTGCGCCGCGGTCGATTCCCGGGTCGACTCCCTTGCCGCCGTAACCTCACCCGACGCGATCCCCGCGGCGGGTGCTCCGCAAGCCGAGGGCTGGGCCGAGGCCCATGCGCTCCTGACCCAAAGGTTGTTCCGTGCCTGACACCACCCCCACCTCCACTTCCGGCCGCGCCCTGCGTCTCGGCATCGCCGGACCAGTCGGCGTCGGCAAGTCGTCGCTGATCGCGACCATCTGTCGCAGTCTCGCCCACGAGATTCGTCTCGGCGTGATTACCAACGACATCTACACAGACGAAGACGCCCGCTTCCTCCGATCGGCCGGGGTGCTTGAGCCCGAGCGGATCCGCGCGGTCGAGACGGGTGCCTGCCCGCATACGGCGATCCGTGACGACGTCACCGCGAACCTCCTCGCCGCAGAAGATCTCGAGGCCGACTTTGCACCCCTCGACGTGGTGATCATCGAGTCCGGCGGCGACAACCTGACCGCGACGTTCTCGCCGGCGCTCGTCGACGCACAGATCTTCGTCCTCGACGTCGCGGGCGGCGGCGACGTCGCACGGAAGGGCGGTCCCGGAATCGCCCGCGCCGACCTCCTCGTCGTCAACAAGACCGACCTCGCCCCGTACGTCGACGTCGACGTTGACCGCATGGTCGCCGACGCGACCGCAGCCCGTGACGGGGGCGCCGTGGTCGCGCTCTCCCGCACCGACGACGATTCCATCGCTCTCCTGCGCGACTGGGTCGTCTCGATGCTCGCGGCGCACCGAGCGGGAACGCATCGGCCGCAGGATCCAGGCCCCATGGCCCCGCACAGCCACCTCGACGAGGGTGGTCAGGCTGTCGTCCACACCCACGAGGGAGACGAACAGCACGACCACGACCACGACCACCTGCACGGCCGCGGCCGCGGCCACGTCCACCCGGTATGAGGAGCGTCACCGAGGTCCGCATCGCTCAAGGGTCGCCCCGAGCCCGGGTGACGACCGTGCCGGGCGTCGTGGTCGCACGCATCGTCGAGCGGGAGAAGGCTTCCGCCACGGTCGCACTGGTCGCGGGAGGCGCCGTGCTGCTCGGCGGAGACGACATCGTCATCCGGATCACGGTGGGCGACGGCTGCTCGCTCAGGCTGGACGACATCGGCGGCACGGTCGCCTACAGCTCGGACGGCAGGCGCAGCTCCTGGCACACGGAGATCGTTGTGGGGCGAGGTGCTCATCTCGACTGGCGAGGGCTGCCGTTCGTCGTCTGCGACGGCGCCGATGTCGACCGCCGGACCCGGATCCGGCTCGATCGCACCGCGACCGCTCTGGTGAGGGAGTCGCTCGTCTGGGGTCGGGTCGGTGAGCTCGGCGGTCGCCTGGTATCGACGACCGTCGTCGAGTACGACGGGGTCCCGCTGCTCGTCGAGAGCCTCGAAGGCGACGGGCGTTCACCGGTGCCCGGAGTGCTGGGGCGCCACCGGGTCGTCGACTCCCTCCTGGCGCTCGGCTTCCGACCGGAGAGGCCGTCGTCGACTGCCACGTTCCTGCCTCTCGAGGGGCAGGGCGGTCTTGCGCGGTACCTGGGCGATCAGACGCACGAGAGCGGTCTTGATCGGGTGCAGGCGTCGTGGGCGGCACCTCAGTCGAGCAGGAACCTCGCAACCCGCTCCCCCACGACGACAACCGGCATCGCCGTCGTCGCGCGAGGAACCCGCGGGATGATCGACGCGTCGGCCACCCGCAGTCCCTCGACGCCGTGCACCCGCCCTTCGTTGTCGACGACGGCCGCAGGATCGGTCGCGGGACCCATCTTGCAGGTACCCACCGGGTGCCAGTAGTTGTCGGGGTGTGCCTCGACGAACGCGGTCAGCGCCCCCAGGTCTCCCGCCTCAGGGCCGGGATAGATTTCGCGGCCCACCAACGCCGCCATCCGTGGGACCGCCGCGATCTCCCGCAGCTGCTGCATGCCTTCGGCGAGAACCCGCGCATCCTTGCCCTCGGGATCGCTCAGGAATCGGTGGTCGATCAGCGGCTTGGACTCGGGATCGCGTGACACGATGCGGACGTGGCCGCGAGACTCGGGCTGAAGCGCCCCGACGCCGCAGCTCCAGCGTTTCCGGTCGACGAGGTGGGTCGGGCTGAACGGCAGGAAATGCATGTCGAAGACGTCGGGATCGAAGCTGGACGCCGCCTTGGCCATCGCCTGCTCGTCCGGAGCCCAGCCGGCCGCCCGGATCCTGCTCATCTCGGTTTCGAGTCGGTCGCTTCCCGACCAGCTTATGAGAGAGAAGGGCTGATCGTGCAGGTTCTCGCCCACTCCCGGAAGTGATTGCACGACGGGGATGTCGAGAGCGCGCAGTATTTCGACGGGGCCGATTCCCGAGCGCTGGAGCACCTGCGGCGAGTTGAAGGCGCCACCGGCGACGGTCACGTGGGCCGAGAGCACCACGTGCGTCTCGCCGTGCCAGAGGACCTCGACCCCCACCGTCGCCCCGTTCTCGACCAGAACGCGGGCGACATGCGCGTCTCCCACGATCCGGAGACCTGGCAGGTGACGCACGGGGTCGAGGTACGCGAAGGCGGTGTTCCAGCGAATCCCATCGACGATGTTGTTGTCCTCCGGCGCGAAACCGACCGTCTGATCGAGGTCGTTCAGCGTCTCGAGCTGGGGCAGACCCCGATCGACCCCGGCGTCGAACCAGGCGTTCTGCCACGGAGTGAGCTCGCTCGCCCGGTAACGCTTGACGCGCATCGTCTCGGTGCCCAGGTCGAACAACGGCAGCAGCTCATCGGTCGACCAGCCGTCGTTGCCCGCGGCCGCCCAACCGTCGTAATCGGCGCGGTGTCCCCAGGTCTGGGTCGTGCCGTTGAAGTCCGAGCAGCCACCGATGGCTCGCGCTCGCTCGAAGCCAACGCGTTCTGGAAGCGTGTCGCCCGAGTCGTAGCCCCAGTCGTTCGAGTGACCGAGTCGGGTCGCGTCAAGCAGGTCGCTCGGCCATTCCGGCGAGCCGAAAGGCCCGAAGTCGGGGCCGGCTTCGAGCAGCAGGACATCGCGCCCTGCTGCGGCAAGGCGCGCTGCAACGACGTTCCCGCTGGTGCCGCCGCCGACGATCACATGCTCGGCTTCGCGAGGAAGTGCGTTCTCGGTCATTCATCCGTCCGTTCTCGTCGATCTCCTGGCCGTCCCGCTCGCCGGACGACATCACACCAGCATGCCCGCCATCGCAACCAGCGCCGCCGTCATCACGGCCATCTCCGCGGTGGGAATCGCGAGCCCTGGCATGGCAGGCCGCCGCGCGACGGCAATCAGGCACCGAGCGCACGAGGCGAGGCACAGGCCGACGCCGAGCAACAGAATCACGATCACCGGATCGGTGCCCATCGACATTGATCCGCTCATTCCCGAGCCGAGTCCTCCGGCGGGGCCCTGCTCGGCGAGCACCAGGCCGCCCATCACGATGGCCGCCAGACCGCGGTGGGCCGAGAAGGTCAGGAGGCCCGACCGGCGCCCTGCCACGAACACGGAGATCGGCGCCACGAGGATGAGCAGCACACCCCAGATCAGCGGGCTGACCCGGGGCGTCGGCAGCGTTGCGTCGACCATCGCGACCGCCAACAACACGGACGCGACGCTGAACCGAGGGTGCCTCAGGCGGCGATCCGCGAAGAGGAGCCCGACGCCCGCTGCGGCGCAGAAGGTGACAACACCGAGAACGACCGCGGCCGTGCCGCTCATCGACATCACAGCGCAAGCGTGAGCACGGCGCCGGCCGAGCGCGAGACGCACACCATCAGGCACCGCTGCTCGTCTTTCTCCTGCTCGGTCAGCACATGGTCGCGGTGTTCGGCCTGGCCATCCAGGATCCGGGTCTCGCAGCTCCCACAGATTCCCTCCTCGCAGTCGGTGAGGACGTCGATACCGGCGTCGCGCACGACCTCAAGGATCGTCTGCGAGCCAGTCACCCGGAAGACCCGGTCGGACTGTGCCAGCCGAAGCTCGAAAGCGCCGTCGGCCGACGTGTCGAGGTCATCCTCGGGCGCCTGGAAGAGTTCCACGTGCAGTCGGCGACGAGACGCTTCGGCACCGAGATCCGCACGGATCGACTCCACCATTCGTTCCGGGCCGCACACGTAGACGTGCGCCGACTCCGGAGCCGCCGCGAGGATGTGCGAAGCCCGCAGGTCTGGCTGCTCGTCTCGCGGAACGATCCGCACCCGGTCTCCGAACGATGCCAACTCGTCGAGCAGGGCCATGTCCGTGCGGGTGGAACCGAAATAGATGAGGTTCCACGGCACGTCACGACGCGCTGCCTCGAGCAGCATCGGCAGCAGCGCCGTGATGCCGATACCGCCGGCAATGAAGAGGTAGTCAGAGGCACCGTCGAGTCGGAAGTGATTCTCCGCGGACCGGATCCGGAGCAGGTCGCCCTCCGAGGTCTCCTCGGCCAGGTGCCGAGAACCGCCTCGGCCGTCGGGCTCGCGGAGGACGACGATCCGGTAGGTGTCCCGACGCCCCGGCCAGTCGGCCAACGAGTACTGACGGACACTGCCGTCGGGAAGGAGGACGGCGATGTGGGATCCTGGCGTCCAATCCGGCAGGAGCCCGCCGTCGGTCGGTCGCAGCCGCAGGGACACGACGTCGCGCGCTTCCACGCGACGCTCGACGACTCTGACCTCCCGTGATGCCGGCGCCGACGTGCCGACTTCCAACCTCCCGTTGGTGATGTTCGAGGTCATGGCGCTCACAGCAGGGAGAAGTACTCGCGCTGCTCCCAGTCGGAGACGTAGGCGAGATAGCGGGCGAACTCGGCACGCTTGAGGGTCAGAAACCAGGCGGTGAAGGTCTCCCCGAATGCGCGGGCAAAGGTCTCGTCGTTCTCCAGCGCATCGAGGGCCTCCGCAAGGCTGCCGGGAAGTCGCTCGGCCTCGGCGTCGTAGGGGTTCTCGGAGGCGGCCGGCGGCTCGAGTCTCCGCTCGATCCC
>JAODMX010000172.1 GCA_025464735.1 Frondihabitans sp.
AGTCGAAGGGCCTGACCGGCTACACCCGCCTCAACAAGGCGGACCTGATCCAGCTCCTCGAGAAGCAGCCCGCCAGCTGATCGACCGGGTCAGTTCTCGGACTTCCCGAGCCGCCAATACCCCATGAAGGCGACCTGGCCGCGGTCGAGCCCGACTTCGGTCACGAGGAATCGCCTCAGTGTCTTGATCGCCTGGGCTTCTCCGGCGAGCCACGCGTAGAAGTCACGTCCGGCGGAGCTCCCCTCCGGCACCTCCCAGAGGATCTCGTGATCGACGTCGACCTCGGCGAGCGTACCGACGTCGACGGGAAGGCCGTGGTGATCGGCCGTCAGGTAGCGCGAGGTCCACTCGCGCACCGCCGTGACGAGCGCTTGGCCGTGGGCCAACGACGTGCCGCGTGCCGTATCTCGTCGGGGTAGCCAGCGCACGTCGACCGACCGCGGCGCCGACAGCGGAAGGACGTCGTCTAACGACGGCACCTCGAGGAAGACCTGCCCTCGCGAGTGCTGCGGCATCGCCTCAAGAATGGCCGACACGGCGGGAACAGACGTCTCGTCGCCAGCGAGGAGCACGGTGGAGGCCCCGGAGGGTTCCCATTCGACGCCGACACGACTAGATCCGCTCTGGGCATCCGGACCGACGATCACCAGTTGGTCGCCGACTCGTGCGCGCTCGACCCAGGCGGAGGCCGGCCCGGCCTCCCCGTGACTGACGAAGTCGACGTCCACCTCGCCCCGGGCGGGTCGGATCGCCCTGGCCGTGTAGGTGCGGATCGTGTTGCGCTCGGAGTCGGGCAGCGTCCGCCACGCGGTGTACCACTCGCCGTCGAAGGGGAAGTGGGCAAAGTCGTGCTGGGGGTGCGGCAGCACGATCTTGATTCGCTGATCGAGGCCGTCGGTCGCGAAGTCGCTGAGGCTCGCGGCCGCGAACGTGATTCGCACGAAACTCGGGCTGAGGCGAGTGATCGCTGAGACGCTCACCAGGTAGGGGCGGTGGGCAGGCCGAACTGCGGTCGTCGTCATGGAATGCGGGAGCCGTGGTGAGCGCTCAGAGGGCTGGAGCCGACACGCGGAAGAGCTCGACCAGGTCGTGACGGAGGTCGTAGGCGAACCCCTCGGGCCCACCGATCCAGATCACGTAGTCACTTTCGATCAGTGCCTCACGGTCGACGAAGAACTCGCCCAGCCAAGCGCGCGCCGCTCGCTCCAGCGCCATGCCGGGAACGCAGCGTTCGCCCGTACCCGGTCGGCCGCTGCGGCGCGAGCGGTCGAGCCAGCTCACGGTCACTCGGCCGGGCGCTTCGACTGGCACGATCTCGGAGGCATCGGCCACCTCGATGAACACCTGGCCACGCGCGCAGATGGGGAGCACCTCGAGCATCGTCTGGATGTCGTCGATCGACGAAGAATCGCCTGCGAAGAACACGCGAATTGCTGACGGCTGGAGCTCGGGCTCACGACTCTGGAGGAACATGTTGATCCAAATATAGGTAAGCCTTACCTTCTCCACCAGGGCTGGAGCACAATTCCAAGCAAACTCTCTCGAAGTCAAGAGGTTTCATGGCCGCTGCGGGACAATGGCTCTGTGACGGACGACGTGGACGAATTCGGGTACGTAGCAGGGCAGGCCACGACGCTCGGGGTTCCTCCTCTCGGCGTTCGCCGCGGCACGGCCACGGTCGAGGGGCGCGACGTGAGCTTCCTCGTCTGGGGCGACACAGCCCCCGAAGTGGCATTTCTTCACGGCGCCGGGCTCAACGCGCATACCTGGGATGCGACGATTCTCTCGCTGGGCCGCCCGGCCGTGGCCGTCGACCTCCCCGGGCACGGCGATTCGTCCTGGCGCGACGACGCCGACTACCGCCCGGAAACGATGGCCCCCGCCGTCCTGGCGGCGCTGGGGGCAGCCGGATTCTTAGGCGGACTCGTCGTCGGCCACTCACTCGGCGCGCTCACGGCTCTGGCGCTGCTCCACCTCCAGCCCGAGATCGCAACGGGCGTGGTCCTCGTCGACATGAGCCCGGGGATCCGGAAGGAAGACAGCCAGCAGGTGCGCGGCTTCCTCGCGGGCGAGCAGGTGTTCCGCTCCCGAGAAGACATCGTCGACCGCGCCCTCGCGCACGGCATCGGCTCGTCGCGAGAGCAGTTGGCCCGCGGGGTGGTGCTCAACACTCGAATTCTGCCGAGCGGCAACGTCATCTGGAAGCATCACTTCGCCAATCTGAGTGACGGTCTCGAAGCAGCCACGGGCGATGCCACGATCCATTGGCCGGTTCTCGAGAACGCTGCCGTCCCGCTGCTCCTGATCCGCGCCACTCACGGGTACCTCTCCCCCGAGGTCGTCGGCGAGTTCCAGCGACGGGTCCCCCTGGCGGACGTCGTCGAGATCGAAGCGGGCCACAACGCGCACGAGCAGGATCCCGTGGGGCTCGCCACACTGATCCGTGACTGGAGCACGCGTCACGACGTGCTATTTTTCTGATGGTCCCGCGTTCACCAGCAACCGTGGGGCCAAGGGCGATCGACCGTTCAGCAGCGACGGAAGACTCGGCAGTGACACCCTGTCCGGCAGCGACGGGTGCCCCCTTCCGCGCCGCGTCGACTCCGACACGGTTGTTCACACTGACCTGCACCGACGCAGGATCAGGAATCATGGACCAACATCCTTGGCCCTGAAAGGTCTGCCACCCCTATGCGTTCTGCGAGAATCGCCGTCGTCACCGCCGCTGCCGTGAGCGTTCTGCTCGTCGCCGCCGGCTGCTCCGGCAACAGCACCAGCCCGACCTCGAGCGGCAAGCCCGATACGAGCGCCACGGTCAACGTGGGGCTCGTCCTCGAACCGACCGATCTCGACATCCGCACCACCGCGGGGAGCGCCCTCGATCAGGTCCTGATCGATAACGTCTACCAGGGGCTCGTCGGCCGCACTCAGAACAACGGCATCGTCAACGTCCTGGCCACCGACCACACGGTGTCGAGCGACGCCCTGACCTACACGTTCACCCTCCGAAAGGGCGCGACGTTCGACAACGGCGACAAGCTCACGACGGCCGATGTCGTCTGGTCCCTCCAGCAGGAGAAGAGCAACGCGGCCTATCAATACAGCTCCGATCTGGCGAGCGTCAAGAGCATCACGTCGCCCTCGGCCGACACGATCGTCCTGACGCTCAGCCAGCCCGACTCCAACCTGCTCTACGCGCTCTCGGGTCGCGCCGGCCTCGTATTCGACAAGGCGGCCACGAACGACCTCAAGACCACTGCGATCGGAACGGGACCGTACAAGCTGCAGTCCTGGAAGCAGGGCGACAACATCCACCTCACTCGCAACAACGGCTACTGGGGCACGAAAGCCAAGGTCGCCGGGGTCGTGTTCAAGTACTACACCAGCCCGTCCGCGGCCATCAACGCCGTGGTCTCGGGTGACGTCGATGTGCAGACCGCGGTGGATCCGACGCTCAAGGCTCAGTTGAACGGCGTCAGCGGTATCTCACTCAAGTCGGGCAAAACCACCGACAAGTACACGCTCGCCTTCAACAACAAGGTCGCTCCGTTCACCGACATCCGCGTGCGCGAGGCAATTCGCGAGGCGATCGACAACAAGGCCCTGATCAAGGCCCTCGGCGGGGAGGGCGTGCTCCAGGGCGGACCCATCCCCGAGCTCGACCCTGGCTACCAGAACCTCGACAGTGTCGACGCGTACAACCCGGCGAATGCCCGCAAGCTCCTCAAGGAGGCGGGCAAGACAGGCCTCACGCTCAATCTCACCTACGCGAACATCTACCCGTCGTCGATCGGCGACCTCCTGACCACGGACCTCAAGGCCGTCGGCATCACGCTCAAGGTGCAGCAGACCGACTTCACCACCTGGCTCAACAAGGTCTTCATCGGCCACAACTACCAACTGAGCATCGTCGACCACGACGAGTCGCACGACTTCGTCAACTGGACGAACCCCTCGTACTATTTCGGCTACGACAACAAGCAGGTCCAGTCTCTCTACGCCGAAGCACAGGCCTCCACTGACCCCAAGGTCGTCGATCAGAAGCTCGCTCAGGCCGCGAAGATCGTGGCCGATGATGCGGCGGCCGACTGGCTGTACACGGCCACGACGCTGACGGCGATCCACTCCGGCATCACCGGATTCCCGACATCCTCGACAACAGCACGGCTCAACCTGGCAAACCTCGCGAAGTCGTAGTGACCCGCTTCGTCCTGTCACGCCTCCTGCTGCTCGTTATCGGGCTGCTTGTGGCGAGCGCACTCATCTTCTTCACGCTTCGACTGCTCTCGGGGAACGTGGCGCAGGTGATCGCGGGCACGCAGAGCTCACCGGCACAGGTCGCAGCGATCACGAAGTCGCTCGGGCTGGATCGACCGCTCCTGGTCCAGTACGGATCGTGGCTCGTCGGGATCGTGCACGGTGATCTCGGATCCTCGCTCGTCACGGGAAGCCCGGTCAGTCAACAGCTTGCGCAGAAGCTGTCGGTGACGCTGCCCCTGGCCGGGCTCTCGCTCGTCATCGGGCTCGTCCTGGGCATTCCCCTGGGTGTTCTGTCTGCGCTTCGACGCCGGAGGATCTCGGGGACGATCATCTCGGTCGTCGCGCAGGCATTCGCCGCCGTGCCCGCGGTCTGGGGCGGAATGATCCTGATCGCGGTCTTCGCCGTCGCCCTCAAGATCCTGCCCACCCAGGGGTACCCGACCGACGGCTGGGCAGAACCGGGTCAGGCACTCAGGAGCCTCTTCCTGCCGGCACTCACGATCGGAGTGATCGAGGGCGCCGTCCTGCTCCGATTCACCCGCTCGGCCACGCTGAGTGCGCTCGACGACGACTACGTCCGGACTGCCGCCGCGAAGGGGCTGACCCGAACGCAGGCCGTCATTCGGCACGGCCTCCCCAACGTGATGCTCAGCGTGGTGTCGGTGCTCGGCGTGCAGATCGCTGCGCTGATCGTGGGAGCCGTCCTCGTCGAGCAGCTGTTCAACCTCCCCGGAGTGGGCCGCATGCTCGTGAGCGACGTCGGGGTCCGCGACCTGACGAAGGTGCAGGGCGAACTCCTGGCGCTGACGGGGCTCGTGCTGATCGTCGGCTTCGTCGTCGACCTCGTGCATCGGTCTGTCGATCCACGCCTCCGCGAGGTTGGCGAATGAGCACCGTTACCGAGCGTCCCCTGGCCGCGAGAGGCGATGAGCCGAGCGCGCGGGCGCGGAGACGATCGACCTGGTTCACCGAGCTCCTGCGGCGTCCTGCCGGGGTTGCCTCGGCGATCTGGATCCTTCTCGTCGTCGCCTCGGCAATCGTCTCGAGCTTCTGGACCCCGTACGATCCGTTCACCACGAATCCCTATCACGCCTGGTTGACGCCGAGCGCCTCGCACCTGTTCGGGACCGACTCGATCGGCCGTGACATCTTCAGCTACGTCTTCGCGGCCACCCGGACGACCGTCATCGTTGCCGTTCTCGCGGGCGTGCTCGCGTCGCTCGTGGGCATCGGGCTCGCCGCGCTGGGGTCATTGACCACCAGGTGGGTGCGCGACTCGGTCGCCGTACTGATCGACATCCTCATCGCGTTCCCGACGATCCTGATCGCCATGCTCCTCTCGTCGATCCTCGGCGGATCGCTCGGGGTCGTCGTGACCGCCGTCGGCATCGGCTACGGCGTCAACATCGCCCGCGTCTCCCGCGCCGAGATCCGCCGAGTCGGGCGAACCGACTACGTCCTTGCCGCGCGGGCCGCCGGGGTCTCGTCGGGCGGGGTGCTCGCCAGGCACATCCTGCCGAACGTCGCGCCGACCTTCGTCGTGCAACTCTCGCTCGCCATGGCCACCTCGATCCTCGCCGAGGCCGGCCTGTCCTACCTCGGTTACGGAGCCTCGGCGTCAACCGCCTCCTGGGGCCGCCTCCTCAACGACCTCCAGGTCTACATCTCCATCCACCCGGGCAGCGTCCTATGGCCCGGTCTCGCGATCACTCTGACGGTGCTGGCCTTCAACCTCCTCGGCGATGCGATCCGCGACGCATCCGATCCTCGGCTCCGCTCCTCGGGTCGCCGGCCAGACGAGGGGCAGACGAAATGACACTGGGAGTGACTGGACTCAGCCTGTCGATCGGGGGCACACCTCTGGTCGACGACCTGTCGTTCCGCGTCAACGACGGTGAACGACTCGGACTGATCGGCGAATCGGGCTCCGGGAAGTCGCTGACGCTGCTGGCCCTGATCGGGCTCGCACCCGAGCAAGCCGTCGTGACCGGCAGCGTCCTCCTCGACGGACGCGAACTCGTGGGAAGCCCCGAGCGAACGCTCGCGGCCGTCCGGGGCGCCGACATCGGAATGGTCTTCCAGGATCCTGGATCGGCCCTCAACCCTCTCCACCGGATCGGCAGGCAGATCAGCGAGCCGCTCAGGATCCATGAGGGTCTCTCGAAGAAGGACGCCCGGGCACGCGCCATCGAGTCTGCCCGCGAGGTGGGGCTGCCCGATCCCGAGACGATCGTCGACCTCTACCCGCACCAGATCTCGGGCGGCCAGCGGCAGCGCGTCGGCATCGCGATCGCCCTGGCCTGCAGACCCAAGCTCCTCCTCGCGGACGAACCGACGACGGCACTCGACGTCACCACGCAGGCCGACGTCCTGGCGCTCTTTCAGAGGCTCGTCGACGACCTCGGCACCTCGCTTGTCTTCGTGACGCACGACCTGGCGGTTCTGGCGCAGATCACCGAGGAGGTCGTCGTCCTCTCGAACGGGCAAGCGGTCGAGCGTGGCAGCGTGTCTCGGATCCTTCATGCGCCTTCGCATCCTGTCACCCGCGGCCTCGTCGAAGCGGCGCGGGCGACCACCTGGAGCGCCTCATGACACCGCTTCTCGAGGCCACCGGGGTCAGCCGCGACTTCGTCCTCCCTCGCCGCACGATCTTCACGCCCGGCGTCGTCCGTCACGCCGTGGTCGATGCCTCCCTCAGCGTCGGCGCCGGCGAGAGCGTCGGGCTCATCGGCGAATCGGGCTCGGGCAAAACCACTCTCGTCCGTCTCCTGCTGGCGCTCGACTCCCCCACCGCGGGCACCATCAGCTTCGACTCGCGACCTGTGGCGCCCGGTCGTGCGTCGCGTCTGCGCTGGCTGCGACGCGAGACCGGGATTGTGCTTCAGGATCCGTACTCCTCGCTCGACCCGCGAATGCGGGTTCTCGACACGGTCGCCGAGCCCCTGCGGGCCCTCGACATCGAGGGTGACCACCGGGCGCTCGTCTCGCGAATCCTCGCCCGCGTCGGCCTCGCGGGCGACGTCCTCGATCGGTACCCGCACGAGTTCTCAGGCGGTCAACGCCAGCGCATCGCCCTGGCCCGCGCGCTCGTCCACTCGCCGCGGCTCCTCGTCGGCGACGAGCCGCTCAGCGCCCTCGACGTGACCGTCCGGGCCCAGATCCTCGACCTCCTCCGCGAACTGCGCGACGAGATGGGGCTCTCACTCCTAATCGTGTCGCACGACCTCGGCCTCGTGAACCACCTTTCGGACAGGGTGGCCGTGATGAAGGATGGCCGCATCGTCGAGCAGGGCGCGACCCACGACGTGCTGCACGCGCCGACCGACGACTACACCCGGCGACTCATCCAGGCGGTGCCGACGCTCGACATCGCTCCGCCTCGGGAGTGACGCCGGCGTCTCACCACTGGGGCGGGTGCCGTCGCTGCCATCGGATCCGACGCTCCAGTTGCGCCCCGATCGCGAGCAGAACGTCCTCCCGCCCCGGCCGCCCGATCAGCTGCACCCCGACCGGCAGCCCGTCGACCTCGTGCACCGGGAGCGAGATCGCGGGCAGACCGGCCACGTTCACGAACGACGTGAAGGGCGCGTAGAGACACTGCTGCTCGAAGTTCTTCTCCGCATCTTCGGCGTCGTACCAGCCGATCGGGCGCGGCGGGAGAGCGAGCGTCGGGGTGAGAACAGCGTCGAACGGGGCGAATCGCTCGATCACCGAGCGTTCGAATGTGGCAAGGCCCTGAAGGGCTTCCGAGAGGTCACGCGCGGACAAGGCCCGCCCCTGCGCCACGAGCCACCGGGTGATCGGCTCGAGTAGATCGAGGTCGTCTCCCTCCGCCGGGATCGACGCGGCTCCCGCCTTCCAGAGCTGCGTGAACCACCGACCGTAGGTGGCGGCAGGAAGAGTCGTCTCATCGATGCCGTGGCCGATCGCCGAGAGATGGTCGATCGTCAGGTCGAGAGCATCCCGCACCGACGGGTCGATTCGGACGTCGTAGACGTCATCCCAGGGGCTCGTCGTCATCACGCCGACCTGAAAACGCCCTTCGCCACGAACGGCAGCGCCGAGATAGGAGCCGGCCTCGTTCTCGGGGGCGCGGACCGAGTACAAATCGTGTGGGGCCAAGCCGTCCGGCGACACGAGGGCATCGAGGAGCATTCCCGCGTCCGCCACGGTTCTCGCGAGCGGTCCACCGACGGCGAGGCCACCGAGGCTGGTCAGACCCGACTGCGACGGAACCCGCCCCCGCGACGGCTTGAGGCCGACAAGGCCGGTCGCGGCAGCAGGGATCCTGATCGACCCTCCGCCATCGGATCCGGGCGCCGCGGGAACGAGACCGGCCGCGACCGCAGCCGCAGCTCCCCCGCTCGATCCACCCGGGCCGAGAGCCAGGTCGTACGGATTGCGCGTCGGCGGCCCGATGAGGGACTCCGTGTACGACGTCAGACCGAACTCGGGCGTGGCGGTCTTGCCGAGGCTGATGGCGCCGGCTTGATCGACCGCCTGGACGATGCCCGAATCGCTCGTCGGCACTCGTCCGCGAGACAGGCGCGAACCCGACCAGGTGGCGACTCCCGCCCGGTCGTACAGGTCTTTGTCGGCCAGCGGGAGACCCCAGAGTGGCGCGGCCGTTCGGCCGGCCGCGAGGAGAGCGTCGGCACGCTCGAGGGCCCGCTCCCCCGTGACTGTGACGAAGGACCCGATCTCGCCGTCGAGACGCGCGATCCGGTCGACGTAGTGCCGGGTCAGTTCGCGGGGCGTCACGTCGCCACGACGGAGCCACTCCCATTGTTCCTGGGCCGAGAGGTGATGGAGTTCGAACATCGAAGTGATCCTACGGCGATTGGCCGCCACGCCGGCTGTCGTGCGCATCACGTGTTCACATTCGGCCGATAGCATTGTCGGATTGCGCTCCCTCGGTCGAGCAATGGGCTCCCGGGATTGTTGCGCAGCACGAAAGTGATCATCATGGGTTACGTCTTCTTAGGGCTCGCTATTGTCGGCGAGGTCGTCGCAACCAGTTTCCTTCGAGCCGCGAGTGGGCCGAATGCCCCCTGGTGGCCGTACATCGTCGTGGTGGTGGGGTACGTCTTCGCCTTCGCGATGCTCTCCCAGACACTCCAGGCCGGGGTGCCGCTCGGAATCGCCTACGCCATCTGGGCCGGAGTCGGCGTCGTCCTCGTGGCGTTGATCAGCTGGCTGGTGTTCCACGAGGCCCTGACGCTCGTGCAACTCGCGGGCATCGTGCTCGTCATCGGTGGCGTCACCCTCCTCGAGCTCGGCGGGCGCCACCCCGCGCAGGCCTAGCGGGCGCCGCGCGGCGCCCGCCCCGCCACCAAAGACGTCGCCGATGTTGCGGCGGCTTCGCTCATTTCCGCGACGCGACCGCAACATCGGCGAAGCCATTCGCATTCGCCGGGACACCGGCGGCGTCAGCGGGCGCGAGGGCGCTTCTTGAGCGACTTCTGCATCATGACGGTGCCGAGCCAACGGTCGAACTTGAAGCCGACACGACCCATCCGGCCGACCTCCTTGAAGCCGAACGACTCGTGCAGGTGGATGGACGCCTCGGCACCCTTGTCGGCGATCACCGCGATGATCTCCCGGATCCCGGCATCACGACACGCCTCGATCAACGCCTCGAGGAGAGCTTTGCCGAGCCCCTTGCCGGTCGAGGCAGGCCCCAGGTAGATGGAGTCCTCGACGGTGAAACGATAGGCCGCCTTCGACTGCCACGGCAGCACCATCGCGTATCCCAGCAGATGCCCCGTCGGCGACTCGGCGACCAGGATCGGCATGTCGAGTGTCTTCGCCTTGGCGAACGTCGCGCGCCACGCGCGCAGCGTCTTCGCCTTCTCGTCGAAAGTCACCGTGGAGTTGGCCACGTAAAGGTTGTAGATCTCCCGGATCCCGGGTAGATCGCCCTCGACCGCGGCACGGATCTCGAACGAGAACGCGGCCTCTTCGGGTTCGGCGGGGCGGAGGGCGCGCGGAAGGCTTCGACGCGGCTGGTATTCCTCTTCGAGCACCAGATCACCCTGGCACGATGGAGCCCCGCGCGCACGAAAACGCGCCGATCAGTGGTCGGTCACGCCGAAACGGGCAGCCGCCAGTCGACGGGATCGGCCCCCTGCGCGACGAGCAACTCGTTCGCGCGACTGAACGGCCGCGACCCGAAGAATCCGCGCGAGGCAGACAGCGGACTCGGGTGCGGCGACTCCACAGTCGGCGTGTCTCCGAGCAGAGGTTTGAGCTGCAGGGCATCACGACCCCACAGGATCGCCACCAGCGGACCGCCGCGCTCGGTCAGAGCCGAGATGGCCCGGTCGGTGACTGCCTCCCAGCCCTTGCCGCGGTGCGATGCCGCCTCGCCGGGCCGGACGGTGAGCACCCGGTTGAGCAGCATGACGCCGTTGCCCGACCAGGACGTGAGATCGCCGTGCGCCACCGGCGGGATGCCGAGGTCGTCGTGGAGCTCCCGGTAGATGTTGGCGAGACTTCTGGGCACCGGGCGGACGTGCGGGTCGACGGCGAACGAGAGGCCGATCGGGTGACCGGGTGTGGGATACGGATCCTGACCGACGATCAGAACCCGGACGTCAGAGAGCGGGTAGGTGAAGGCCCGCAGCACGTTCGGGCCCGCGGGCAGATAGCCGCGCCCTGCCGCGACCTCGGCCCGCAGAAACGAGCCCATGTCGTGCACGCGCTGTTCGACGGGCGCCAGAGCGGTCGACCACCCGGGGTCGATCAGCTCGGTGAGCGGACGGACGGGCACGTCGCTCACTCGACTCCGAGGGTGCCGACTGAGACGCCGACAATCTCGCCCGACTCGTCGTCGAGCTGCGGCTCGACCCGCCAGACACTGCCGAGGCCGATGACGGCCAGTGCCCCCTCGCCGACGATGAGCGCCGTGTTTTCGTCGATCGCCACGCCGCCCGTGATCATGCCCGCCTCTGTTGCGGCAATCAGTCGGGTGAGCGTGCCCCATTGCGCTGCGTGCACGTCGATGGCGAGATCGACGAGGCCCAACCCTTGGGCGAGGGTGACCTCATCGAGATCTTCTGAGCTGTCTTGCGGGCAGACCTCCACTCCGCCGATGCGGTAGCCACCGAGGATCGCCGTGTCTGCGGCGATCATGGCGCCCGCCGAGAAGCCGAGATACGGCAGACCGTCGCTGACGAGCAAGCGCACCTGATCGACGAGAGGAACGATGGACTCGAAGTACGCGGGTGTCATGCCCCCGC
>JAODMX010000173.1 GCA_025464735.1 Frondihabitans sp.
CCTCGGCCGCGATGATCGACTGCACGACTGCCGACAGGGTGGAGTCGCCGGTCGTTAGCGCGTCGTAGTACTCGAAGTTGCGTCGCTTCTCGGCCGGGGTGAACTCGGCCCCCTGGAGGAAGAGTGCAAGGACGACGTCGGCCTGCTTGAGCACCTGGAAGCGGTAGATGACCAGCGGGTGGTAATGCAGCAGCAGCGGACGCTTCGACTCGGGTGTGGAATCTAAGTCCCAGAGTTCTTTGTCGAGGAACTGTGCGTCCTGCGGGTGGATGCCGCGGTGAGCGTCGAACGGGATCTCCATCGCGTCGGCGGCGGCGGTCCAGCCGCGCAGCTCGTGCTCCTCGAGCCCGAGGCGCCGGACCATGCGCGCATAAGCGGTGGGGTCGCGGACCATCAGCTCTTCGCACATCCGCACAGCTGACCAGAGGTTCGCCCGCGCCATCACGTTCGTGTAGAGGTTGTCGTCGACGACCGTCGTGTATTCGTCCGGCCCGGTGACGCCGTCGATGTGGAACTTCTGGTCGCCGTTCGATCGCCAGAAGCCCAGGTCGGCCCAGAGCCGCGCGGTCTCGACCAGGATGTCGATGGCGCCACGGTCCAAGAAGTCTTCGTCGCCGGTGGCGGCGACGTACTGCATCAGGGCGTGAGTGATGTCGGCGTCGATGTGGTACTGGGCGGTCCCGGCCGCGTAGTACGCGCTCGACTCCAGCCCGTTGATCGTGCGCCAGGGGAAGAGTGCCCCGCGCTGGTTGAGTTCGTTGGCGCGGTCACGTGCCGCATCGAGCATGCCCTCGCGGAAGCGGAGGACGTTCCGGGCCACGTTGGGTGCCGTATATGTCAGGAACGGCATGACGTAGATTTCGGTGTCCCAGAAATAGTGGCCGCCGTAGCCGGAGCCCGTGACGCCCTTCGCCGCGACGCCCGAGCCGTCGGTGCGGGCCGAGGCCTGCGCGAGCTGGAACAGGTTCCAGCGCACGGCCTGCTGGATGATCGGGTGGCCTGGGACTTCGACGTCGCTTCGCTGCCAGAAGTCGTCGAGCCAGTCGCGCTGCGACTCGAAGATCTCCTCCGGAGCCATCTCGAGTGCGCGGTCGAGGGTGCGATCACAGCGGTCCGCGAGCTCACGCGGGGGGACACCGCGGGAGGTGTGATAGGTGATCGTCTTGACGACCCGGATCCGGCGCCCCGCCTTCGCCTGGATGCGGTAGACGTGCTTGGCGAGGTCGTCCTCGATCTGGGTGGTCTGCTGCCACTCGTTCTCGGTCTCGAGGTCGTGGTCGGCGCCGACCGCGATCGTCATGCCCGAGTTGGTGGTCTGATACCCGAGGATGTAGCGAGTGCCGTGGGCGCGCTTGAGAAGCGGCTGAAGCACCCGCTCGCTGAACGACTCCGCCTTGCGCGGGTCGAACGTCGCCGCGGCGCGCATGCCCGCGTGGTACTCGTCGCCCAGGTCTTGGCGATTGAGGATCTGGCTCGACATCAGCACCGACGCGTCGGCGTCGAGCATGGTCACCTCGTACTCGATCACGGCGAGGTGGCGGTCGGTGAACGACACCAGCCGGCGGGTCGTGATCAGCACACGCTTGCCCGAAGGGGTACGCCACTCCAGCTCGCGAGTCAGGATCCCGTCTTGGAACGAGAGGACGCGCGAGTAGCGGAGGATATCGGCCTCGGCCATCACGAACGGCTCGTCGTCGACGTAGAGACGGATCACCTTCGCATCGGGCACGTTGACGATGGTCTGACCCACGCGGGCGAAACCGAACGCCTCCTCGGCGTGACGGATCGGCCAGGTCTCGTGGAAACCGTTGATGAACGTGCCGTAGGAAGCACCCCCGCGGCCCTCGTCGAGGTTGCCGCGCATGCCGAGATAGCCGTTGCCGACCGCGAAGATCGACTCGGCCGCCCCCTGGTCGTCCGGTGAGAACTCGCTCTCGACGAGGGCCCACTCATCGATGGGGAACCGGTTGCGGTCCAACGGGTCTGAAGTGATGACGGTCATGAGTGGTGCTCCGGTGTCGAAAAATCAGTCGGGAGGGCTGCGTTGTCAGGATGGTGCGGACTGAGGTCGCTGACGAGGGCGTCGAGGTCGTCGACCACGAAGTCTGCTCCGAAATCGAGGAGAGTCTGCGCACCGACACCCCGATCGACGCCGATCACGAGACCGAACTTGCCACGACGGCCGGCCTCGACGCCCGACTGGGCGTCTTCGACGACGACGCACTGGTCGGCGTCGAAGCCCAGGCGATGCGCACCTTCGAGGTACGTGTCGGGGGCGGGCTTGCCCGCGAGGTGTGCATCGGCGGCGACCAGCCCGTCGACGATCAGGGTGAAGCGATCACGGAGACCGGCCGCTTCGAGAACCGGAACGGCGTTGCGCGAGGACGACACGACCGCCACGTCGAAGCCTTCTGCGATGGCCCGGTCGAGGAACGCCACGGATCCGGGGTAAGGGGTCACGCCGTTCTCCAGAAGCTCGGCGGCGAAGACGCTGTTCTTGCGGTTGCCGAGCCCGCATACCGTGTCGAGGGCGGGGGAGTCTTCGGGTGTGCCCTCCGGCAGGGTGATGCCGCGCGAGGCGAGCATGTCTCGCACGCCGTCGTAGCGGGGCTTGCCGTCGATGTGCTCGAAGTAGTCGGCCTCGGTGTAGGGGGCCGCAGCGTGAGTGGCCAGGTAGTCGGTGAAGAGCCGCGCCCAGGCGCGCATGTGCACCTCGGCGGTGGGCGTCAGGACGCCGTCGAGATCGAAGAGAAGCGCGCGCATGTCGCGCAGACGCGCAGGAGTGCGCGGGGCGGGGGAGGACACGGAGGCCGGGGTTCCTTTCGGACACGGTGGGAGCGTGATGGCGTGGTGGATAGGGGATCGGAACGACTTTGGCCCTGGGCGTGGTCTCGGCCCGCCGAGGCAGTGCCTGGGACAAGTTTGGCACGCTCGCGGCGGTGCTCCTAGTGACCATTTGGGGCGGCTGCTGGGCCCGGCCGGAGTCCTCTCAGACAATCCATTGCTCGCTGCCGGGTTGGCGACCTGTGCCGTTGCCAACTCAGGCATTTTGTGCGGCGGGTGGCCGGCGGTGCCCGGCCCGCTGAGTGGCGCTGTGCAGTGTCCCTGAGTTGCCGCCGCCGGTGGCGGCCCCTCCTGCTGCGCGGGGTCTGTCCCCGCGGGAGCGTGGAGCGGCGCCGGTGGCCGCGGCGGACCGCGCGAGCCGTTGCCAACTCAGGCATTCTGTGCGGCCGGCGCAGCACTTCGGCGGACGCCGGCCCCGAGCCGTGCAAAAGACCTGAGTTGCTGACGCGGCAGGCGCGAGTACGGCACCGGCCCCGCTGCCCGCTGCCCCCGCTACCCTGACGCGCGGCGCCAGCAAGCCGCGCTACCGCTCCTCGTACTCCGAGACGCCGCCCATGACCTCCAGTGCCGCCGTGAGCAGCGTGCCGACGGCGTCGGGCAGAACGTGATGGTTCAGGTAGATGCCCTCGAGCCACGCCAGGACTTCGTCGGCGGGAAGCCCGACGGCCTCCCAGTCGATGTCGGGAAGGGCCATCGTCACGGGCAGCTCGGTCGCAGGATCGAGCCGTGCCTCTGCGATGGGGATGTCGGGGGTGCCGTCGGTCGACGGGCTCCAGAGCAGAGCGATCGGATGGCTGTCGCCCTCGATGTGGTCGTGGTCGACGTGGCCGCTTCCGAGCCAGGGGAGCGTGAGCAGTTCGCCCTCGATGTCGACCGTGATGAGGTCGAGCTGTGTGGGCTCCTCGACCTCGCACACGTACAGGTCGAAGCCCTCGTCGTGCCAGGCGGCCGCCTCTTCGATGTCTTCGAGGAGGTCGGGCATCCGAAGGTGGAAATCGGCCAGCAAGAAGGATGCCCAGTTGAGAACCGGCTCGGTGGTGCTCTTGGGCCACGGGCTGCGATCGGTATCTTCGCCTGTGCCGCGGTGGAAGTGGTAGTCGATGCCGCCGTTGACCGTGTCGAGGTGGATCTGCCCGCTCGAGAACTCGACTGCGAGACTCGATTGGCCGGTCTCCTCGTCCCAATCGCCGTAGAGGTCGGGTTTGCCGAGGGAGGCAGGCGGACGCACGGCCGCAGCCGTCTTCGGCCCGAGGTTCAGCACCGCCTGGAAGCGTGTCGTCGGAAGTCGGAGACTCATGTCGGTCAAGGTGGATCCAATCGCTCGCTCAGCAGACTACCTAAAGCTAGGCCGGCGAGGAGCGCTGGCCCACGAGTGCAGCATCCGCTTCAGCGGAGTACCCAGGGCGATCAGGACGAGCGACCAGAGACCGAGGCTGGGAAGGGTGACGGACACGATCGCGGCTATCACGACGAGGGTCGCCGGAATCCATTCGATGAGCTGCTCGCGTCTCGTCCACTCTCCGTTGTGGGTGACCTCGAGGTGGCCCGCCCTGAAAAGGAGGAGCTCCTCGAGTCGGTAGGAGACCATGGCCACGAAGATCGTTCCGATATAGAGCACGTACGCGAGCTTGTTTTCTCCTGGCGCTCGCACCTCGATGACGGTGGCGACCGGCAGGAAGACGATGGCGGCCAGCCACACGAGGAGCACGCGCAGAAGGACCGGCGGGTAGTCGGTTGCTCGCAAGAACAGGTAGTGATGGTCGCGCCAGAACGTGCCGATCACGAAGAAACTGATCGCGGCGGCGGTGAGAGCGTAGCCGCTGGTGCGAAAGAACTCTTCGGGGCTGCTCGTCTCGCGCGCAACGTCCACCAGGGGCAGGGCGACAAGCGTGATGGCGATGGCGACGACCGCGTCGCTGAAGGTCACGAGCCGGTCGACGGCGAGTCGGCTCGGGCGGCGTCTGCGTTCTTCGTCCATTCCGACGAGCGTAGAGGAACGAAAGCCGCTGCCTAGGCCCGCTGCTTCATTTAGTTGTCGCTACAACTAAATTCTGATAATCTTCAGGCATGAGCACGTCTTCTGAGGATCTCCTCGCCGCCGACACGAACATGGGCGCGGTCACTCTTCGCGTCGCCGATCTCGACGGCATGACCGCCTACTACCGAGACGCGGTCACGCTCACGGTCCTGGCCCAGGAGACTGGTCTCGACACGGTGGCGCGGAGCATTCTCGGGCGCGGCGCGACTCCGATCGTGATCCTCG
>JAODMX010000229.1 GCA_025464735.1 Frondihabitans sp.
ACATCGCAGTTGATCGTGTAGAGCTCGGCACCACCGGTCGCCCCCGGTGCCAGCGTCGATCGGAGGAGCTGGACCCGCGACTCGTTGCGCGGCGTGAGAAGGCGCTCGACCGCGTCGTCGCCGCCCATGTTGATCAGGGGTGCGTCGTCGAGCGCGATCACCTCTTTCTCGGCCGGTTCAAAGAGCGAGCCGATCGAGAGGGAGAGCACCTGACAGATCGTCACGAGTGTCGCCACGCTCGGCGATGTCTCGTTTCGCTCGATGCGGCTGATGAAACCCGGGGTCAGTTGAGTGGCTTCGGCGACGTGAGCGATTGTGAGGCCTTGGGCCGATCGGCTCGCACGCAGCTTCGCGCCGATCAACGGTGGCGTCGGGGACGGAGCCGGACGTACAGGCCGCATGTCTCTCCGCTCGCTCGACACGGCTGGACGACTGCGCCAGCTTTGATCAGTATATTGTTCGAGTAAGTTGTTTTATAGGCACATTAAGTTGTCTCCAAGTGTTCGCGAGTTCCCGGATTCGCGCTTTCAATGACGAGAGGTTCCCCGTGACTCCCCCCACCGACATCGTCGGCCCCACCGATTCGAGCAAGACACCCCGTTTCGCCGGAATCGCGACCTTCGCGCTCCTGCCTCAGCTGAGCTCCGTCGCTCACGCCGATATCGCCGTGGTCGGCGTCCCATTCGACGCGGGCGTGAGCTACCGCCCGGGGGCGCGTTTCGGGCCGGCGCACATCAGGGAGGCTTCGCGACTCCTCCGGCCGTACAACGCCGTCCAGGACGTCGAGCCATTCGCCAGGCAGCAGGTCGTTGACGCCGGCGACATTGTCGCGAACCCGTTCGACATTGGCGAGGCCGTCAGCCAGATCGAGGCAGGCGCCCGCCTGCTGACCGAGTCGGGAACCCGGCTCATCACTCTGGGCGGCGATCACACCATCGCGCTGCCCCTGCTGAGAAACGTCGCACGCACGCATGGCCCGGTCGCCGTCATCCACTTCGACGCGCACCTCGACACCTGGGACACCTACTTCGGAGCCCCCGTGACGCACGGCACACCCTTCCGTCGAGCCTCCGAGGAAGGCCTGATCGACCGCACGGCGAGCTGGCACATCGGCACCCGCGGCCCGCTCTATGGGCGGGAGGATCTCCGAGACGACAAACGGCTCGGCTTCGCGATCATCGGCTCACACGAGTTCGAGACCGAGAGCCTTCCCTCGATCATCGACCGAATCCACGCCCGCGTCGCCGGCAAGCCGGTCTACATCAGCGTCGACATCGACGTGCTGGACCCGTCTCACGCCCCCGGCACCGGCACTCCGGAGGCCGGCGGCCTGACGAGTCGTGAACTCCTGGCGGTTCTCCGCTCATTCGCCCCGACCGACCTCGTCGGCGCGGACGTGGTCGAGGTGTCGCCCGCGTACGACCATGCACAGATCACGGCCGTAGCCGCGTCCCACGTCGCCTACGAGCTCATCTCGGCGATGGCTCCGCGCGCATGAGCGCGTCGCGCGAGGCAGGAGAACCTGACGTCGTAACCGCCGAGACCAGCGCGCTAGCAGCGGCCGACGCCATCATCGACGATTTCGGACATCATCGCCGCGAAGGGTACTTTGCCGGGTTCGACACTGACGCCACCTTCATCTTCCACACGCATCCCCGGCGATTGGAATCCCGCGCCGAGTACGAAGACCTCTGGCGCAGCTGGGAGGACGAACACGGGTTCCGGGTGCACAGCTGCACCTCGTCGAATCGGCGGATCCAGATCCTCGGCCACACCGCCATCTTCAGTCACGACGTCGTCACCGATGCCACGCTCGACGCCGAGCGAGGGGCCTCCTACGAGCGCGAGACGATCGTGCTCCGATATCGCTCCGGCGCGTGGAGAGCAATCCACGAGCACCTGTCTCCCGCCGAGGTGGTCTCGACCGACGCATCAACGCCTATTGCCTCAGAGGATACAAATAGTGTTTAGTTAGCACTATTGGACCTCACGAGGCGGTCCCGATCCCTGACATCGGAGTCAAGATGAACTCGACCGATCGACAGCACTCCGCAATCGCAACGCCGACCCGGGCGCCTCTCGTCGAGAAGCGATCGATCGACTGGGTACCGACGAGCGAACGACGCGGCAAGCTCTGGCACCAAGCACCGCTGTGGTTTCTGGGCAACTTCCAGTACTTCTCCATCCCAATCGGCTTCATCGGTCCGTCACTCGGACTCTCGTTGATCTGGACAGCAGTGGCCAGCATCGTCGGAATCGGCATCGGCACGCTCTTCATGGCGTTCCACGCGTCGCAGGGCCCGCACATGGGGCTTCCCCAGATGATCCAGTCGCGAGCGCAGTTCGGATTCCGCGGCGTCCTCATCCCGCTGCTGGCAACGCTGTTCACCTACCTGGCCTTCAACATCGCCGACACCGTTCTGCTCGGAGAAGGCCTGCACAGCGCCTTCGGCTGGAACCCCACGGTGGTCGCGGTCACCTTCGCAGTGACGGCCGCCCTCCTCGCGATCTTCGGTCACGACTGGGTGCACAAGGTGTTCCGGGTGCTGCTCTACGTGTCGTTCCCGCTGACGGTGATCCTGACGCTGGGCGTCATCTTCGGTGCGGCAGGAGGCGCACGGCCCACCGCGCACTTCGGGTTCACGATCGTGGCGTTCATGGCCCAGCTGACGGCTGCCGCCGCCTACAACATCACCTACGCCCCGTACGTCTCCGACTATTCGCGGTACCTGCCGGAACAGACCGCTCCCCGCAAGGTCATCGCCGCCGTCTTCTTCGGCGCCTCGTCGTCGGCGATCTGGCTCATCATTCTCGGAGCGTGGCTCGCTATCGAGCTCCGGGCGACGGACGGACTCGCGGGTCTGCAGCTCGCCGGCAACAACGTGTTTCTGCACCTCGGTGACGCCGTGGCGCTGCTCTCCGCTCTCGCACTCGCCGCGACGATGGGGATGAATGCCTATGGCGGCATGCTCACCGTCCTGACCATGATCGACTCCTTCAAGTCGATCAAACCGACCAGGACCGCCCGGATCGTCACCATCGTGGTGCTGACCGTGGTGTGGTTCGCCGTCGCCAGCATCATCACGACCAACAGTGTCGGCACCGTGTTCGCGGCCCTGACGATCATGCTCTACCTTTTGGTCCCCTGGACCGCGACGAACCTCGTCGACTACTTCGTGGTGCGAAAAGGGCACTACGCGATCACCGACCTCTTCACGCCATCCGGCATCTACGGCGCATGGGCCTGGCGCGGCCTCGTCTCGTTCGGCATCGGGCTGGCGTTCGAGGTCCCCTTTATGGTCATCCCCTCACTGGGCGGCTGGTCGTACACCGGTCCCGTGGCCCGGGCTCTCGGCGGACTCGACATCTCGTGGCTCGTCGGCCTGGCCGCGACATCGATCGCCTACCTCCTGGTGACACGCTCCCTCGATACCGCAAAGGAACGCGCCGCCGAGCAGGTCAGCGACGCCGAACTCGTGCAGTACGACGAGACCGAGGTGCTCTCGTAACGCCTACCAACCGGGTCAGGCGCCGCCGAAGCGCTCCGTGCGAATCGTGGCCGGGTCGTGGCCGCGGGCGACCAGCAGGTCGGTGATCGAGGCGACGAAGGCATTGGGGCCACAGACGTACACGGTGCCGGCCGAAGGATCCTGCACCCGGTTCTCGATATCGGCCGCGTTGATTCGACCCGGCTGGCGCGGCCACCCCTCGGGTGCGGACCGCGTGTAGACGACGTCGACCTCGACCAGTGCGTCGCCGGACAGTGCAGCGAGCTCGTCGCGATAGTAGAACGCCTCCGGCGTGCGAACCGAGTAGAGCAGGCGCATCGGCACCGCGGAGTTGCTGGGCGCCCGTGCACGCAGGATGGCCATGAGCGGTGCAATGCCCGATCCGCCGCCGATGAGCTGCACAGGACTCGGGTCGGCTTCGTGCCACACGAACCAGCCGCCGATCGGCCCGCGGACCTCGAGAGCATCACCGACGTCGAGGCCCTGGACGAGGTACGGCGAGACCTCGCCTTCGGGGAGCTCCTCGACGGTGATTTCGACTTCGTCGCTCGCGAGTCGCCGCCCCGCCGGCCCACCGCCGGGAGTCGCCGAAAGGGAATACGATCGCACCGCCTGGTAGCCGTCGTCGGCCGTCAACCGGATGTCGACGTGCTGACCGGGCACGACACTGCCGAGGTCGGCGATCTTCAGCCGGATACTCCGCGCCGTGGACGTCTCCACGCGCACGTCGACGCAGGTCGCCGGACGCCACGACGTCGTCACGCGTAGCGTTCCTCTTTCCACGGATCACCGTGGTTGTGATAGCCGTACATCTCCCAGAACCCGGGCCGGTCGGCCGCCATCGTCTGAATGCCCTGGAGCCACTTGGCGCTCTTCCAGAAGTAGAGGTGGGGCACGAACAGGCGGGCGGGGCCGCCGTGCTCGGAGCTGAGGGGCTCGCCCTCGAAAGTGTGAACGACCCAGGCCTTGCCGCCGAGGAGATCGTCCATCGGCAGGTTCGTCGTGTAGCCGCCATAGCTGCGGGCCATGGCGAAGCGATGCTCCGTCGGCAACCCGGCGAAGAGCGTGTCGACCGAAACGCCGCGCCACCGTGTGCCCAGCTTGGACCAGCTCGTGACGCAGTGGATGTCGGTCGTGAGGTCTTCCTGCGGAAGGGCGAGGAAGTCGTCCCACGACCACGACCGCTGCCCCGTCTCGGTGGCGAGCTGGAGTTCCCAGGCCTTGATGTTCGGATCCGGACCCGCGGAGAGCACGGGGAACCCCGTCTCGAGGTACTGGCCCGGTGGCAGCGCCTCCTCGGCGCGACGCCGACTGGCGAAACCGGTGAACCCGACCATGGCGTCTCCCTCGTCACAGAGCGACCAACCGCTCGCAGCCATTGTTGCGGATCGATCCGCCGCGCGGAACACCCACAAGTGACGCGGGCGCGCTCCGGCGAGGAACGCGGGAAGAATGAAGGAGAAGCGTCGACACTGCAGAGCGACGCCGCGAGAGGAACAGCCCGGACATGGCCACCCACCACCTCGACCCTTCTGCCGAGACCACTGCCGATGTCTTCGATCGAACGCATTCACCGCGCCTGGTGGTCCAGCCCGGTGACACCGTCGTCGTGAGGTCGCTCGACGCCCACGGCTACCTCGAACGCCAGACCTTCCCCGGCGAGGAACGGCCGAAACTGTTCCCCGATCGGCGCGGGCACGCTCTCACGGGGCCGATCCTCGTCGAAGGAGCCGAAGTCGGCGACATGCTCGCCCTCCACCTCGTCGACCTGACCCCCGGCCCCTGGGGCTGGACGGTGGCCGGTGGCGTCGACACTCACATCACCACGCGGCTCGGCGTCGCCGATGTGACGGCGTCCTGGCTCCTGTGGGAGCTGGACAGCGCGTCGGGTCGGGCGACGGAGAGCCGTGGCTTCGCGCGGCTCCTCGCCCCCTTCCTCGGTGTCATGGGCCTCGCCCCCGCCGACGACGGCGAGCACTCGACCATTCCTCCCCGCGCCGCGAACGGCGGCAACATCGACTGCCGGGATCTCGTGGCAGGCTCGACCCTCTACCTCCCGGTTGCAGTCCCGGGCGCACTGCTCCATCTCGGCGACGGGCACGCGGCCCAGGGAGACGGGGAGGTCGGTGGCACGGCGATCGAGTGCCCCATGCAGACCACGGCGACCGTCGATCTGACGCGCGACCGCCCCCTCGCCACGATTCACGCCGAAACTCCGATCGGCCGTATCACCTTCGGATTCGACGCCGACCTCAACGTGGCCACGGGCGACGCGCTCGATGCCATGGTCATCTGGATGCAGGCGCTCTACGACCTCGACAAGGCGACGGCGCTGGCCCTCGCATCCACGACGGTCGACCTGCGGGTGACGCAGGTCGCCAACCAGACCTGGGGAGTCCACGCGGTCCTGCCCGAGGGGATCCTGGTCTGAGGGTTGCCCGCGTCGCGGAGCCATGACGCCTCGCCGTGCCGCCCCGCCGCGCGACCCCGCCGCGCGACCCCGCCGCCGAACTCAGCCCCGCCGGTAGACCGCCGCCGGATGCGAGGCCGGCAGGCGTGCGGATCCGCCGGTGATCCGCTCGCGCAT
>JAODMX010000279.1 GCA_025464735.1 Frondihabitans sp.
AGCGCGTCGCTGTACGACGAGATGACGATGTCGTGCAGGGCGGTCGGCAGGTTTTTGACGTTCTCGGGGGTAAGCGAGTCGGTGCTGCCGGTGGCGCTTCCGGATCCGGCAGGCAGTCGGTCTGAGAGGAGACCGGTCAGCTTCGTGACGAACAGGCTGCCGACGACCGCAGCCCCGAGCGAGGCGCCGATCTGGCGGAAGTAGTTGTTCGACGCTGTTGCGGTGCCGACCTCGCGGAGCGGGAAGGTGTTCTGCACGATCAGGGTCAGGATCTGCATGGCGAGGCCCAGTCCGATGCCCATCAGGGCGAAGAAGCAGCACATCAGCCAGATCGGAGTGGTCGGGGTCATCGTGCTCATCAGAGCCAGGGCACCTGCGGTGATCACCATGCCGGCGACCGGGAACCACTTGTAGTGGCCGGTACGGCTGACGATCTGGCCGGCCAGGATCGAGGTGATCAGGAGACCTGCCATCATCGGGATCATGAGGAGGCCCGCCTGCGTTGCGTTCGAGCCGGTGACCATCTGGAGGAACGTCGGGATGTAGGCCAGCGACCCGAACATCGCGATACCGATGACCATGGTGGCGGCCGTGGTCAGGACGAAGTTCGACTGCTTGAAGAGGTGCAGCGGCATGATCGGCTCGGCGGTGCGGCGCTCGACCATGACGAAGGAGAAGCCGAAGACGGCGACGCCGGCGAAGAGGCCGATGATCATCGGGGAGTTCCAGGCGTACTGGTTACCGCCCCAGGTGGTGACGAGCACGAGACAGGTGCTGGCAAGGGCGAGGAGCGCCATGCCGTAGCCGTCGATCGTGGGCTTGCCCTGGTCTTTGCGCTTCGGGAGCTTGAGGAAGAAGACGGCGCTCGCCATGGCGAGGAGCCCGAGCGGAATGTTCATCCAGAAGCCCCAGCGCCAGCCGATGCCGTCCGTGAAGAAACCGCCGAGCAGCGGGCCGGCGACGCTCGAGAAGGCGAAGACCCCGCCCATGATGCCCATGTACTTGCCCCGCTCGCGAGCGGGGACGACGTCGGCGATGATTGCCTGAGCGAGGATCATCAGGCCGCCGCCGCCGAGACCCTGGATGGCGCGTCCCGTGATGAGCACTGGCATGGTGGTCGCCAGGCCGCCGACGATCGAGCCGCCGACGAAGATCGCGATCGCGATGATGAACAGACTCTTGCGGCCGATGAGGTCACCGAGCTTGCCGTAGATGGGGAGGACGATCGTCTCGGCCAGGATGAAGGCCGTGGTGACCCAGATCATCTGGTCGACACCGTGGAGCTGACCGACGATCGTCGGAAGCGCGGTGGAGAAGATCGTCTGGTCGAGGGATGCCAGGAGCATCGTGACCATGAGGCCGGCGAAGACGAGGAGAATGCCTCGTCTCGAGGCGGTAGCACTGGTGCCCTTGGGGGGCCGCGCCGTGAGGGTGTTTGTCATGAGATTCTTTCGACGAGAGAACGGACGAGCTGGCGAGCTCGGATCTGGATGGTCTCGGTGGGCTCGGTGCTGCCCTCCTCGATCCACTGCTTGACTGCGGAGCGGACCGCGCCGCCGCAGAGTGTGAGGAGCACCTCGGCGTCCCCGCGGTCGATGACTGCGGTGACGTCGGTGCTGGGGGTGTCGTGCTCGAGGATCGCGGTGGTCGCGGCGAGCAGCTGGTCGACCATCCTCGTCATCTGGGCCATGTGGCGGGCGAAGAGCTGAGGATGGCGACGAAGGATCTCGATGCGCGACTCGTGGAGAGCGGCGCCTTCGATCGAGGGGCTGATCAGGTGGAGCAGCAGGGCGATCGTCGAGTCGACGACGTCGGCCCCATCGGTCTGTGCAATGTGAAGCTGCACGACGTCCGGGGTCAGATTTTCGTCACGGATGCCGAGAATGGCATCTTCTTTGGTGTCGAAGTAGTTGAAGAAGGTGCGAGAGGAGACGTCGGCCATTGCGCTGATCGAGTCGACGGTCGTGTGCTCGATGCCGTCTTTCAGCACGAGGGTGACGGCCGCCTGCTCGAGGCGTGCTCGGGTCTCTTCGCGCTTACGATCGCGCAGACCGATGTGTTCGGGAACCATGCGTCAATTATTGCTCACACTGTAAAATTACGCAAGTGTAAAAATTCAGTTCTGCATTCGTGCAGATCTGCACCGTTCAGTGTCGCACTCTCGGCTGCGGGGGCCGGGCGCCGCCCAGCGCCCGCAGCGCGGTCAGACGCGGGCGGCGTCGCAGGCGATCGCGTTGCGCCACAGGGCGTAGAGCGCCTCGGCCGTGCGCCGATCGGCTGCAGCAAGGACACCACCCCAGGCGGGGAAGAGTGTGTCGCGACCGTTCTCGTCCAGAACGACGCCCCCCGCCTCGCGCACGATCAGCGCCGCCGCCAGATGGTCGACGGGGCCGAACGTTCCGATTACCGCGCCCACGCCGTGGCCAAGCGCGATCCCGGCGACGGTCAGGGTGCCGGATCCCATGACCCGCGTCGTGCAGTACCGGTCGGCGAGACCGTCGAGCAGGTCGAGCATGCCCGGCCACGGCCGATGCCCGGCAAGTTCCGTACTGACGATCGCGCCCCGAAGCGGGTCGACCGATCGATCCCACGAGCCTTCGGGAAGAGTCAGTCGGCGCTTGCCGACCCATGCGCCCTCACCTGCGGCGGCGTCGACCACCAGCCCTCGCCAGGGATCGGCGACGACCGCGACGACGGGGACGCCGTCGACCACGAGGGCGAGAGAGAAGCTCGTCCACGGAACGCCATTGGCCAGGTTCGCGGTGCCGTCGACGGGGTCGAGGTACCAGCACGGCAGCCCGGCAACAGCCGCGCCGCCGTATTCCTCACCCACGAAGACGTGGTCGGGGAACTGGGCTCCGATCACGCCACGCACGCCACGTTCGATGGCGCGGTCGATCTCGGTGACATGGTCGGCAGGGTTCGCCTTCGTGGCGACGTCACCGACGCGGTGAGTGATGACGTGCTCGATGGCCCACTCGGCGAGCGACCGGGCGACGAGGCGGGCGCGGCGTCGATCGAGGGCATCGTCCGTTGCGCCGAACTCAGGAGCATTGGCTCCGAGCACGTCGAGCAGGGTCGACAGCCGGTTTGTGGTGATCGAGTCGACTCCGATGGAGATCAACCAGGCCATCTGGTCGTCATCGTCGACGGTCCAGCACGAGACGCGGGCCCCGAGGGCATGGACGTCGCGCACCAGTTCGCGCCCGACGACAAGGTGCGGCAGGTTGATCATCGCGGGGCGGAGCTCGTCGAGGTCGGCGGCCTCGGGGGCGACGGCAGATCCCCAGGCGAGCCAGATCTCTGCGTCCGGGTCGAGCGAACGCACAATGCGCATCGCGTCGGTGTCGCCGCACCAGGCGACATCAGGGCGCGGCACTGCGGCGGCGACCACGCGCTGGGCTGCAGCCGCGGGCTCGGGGGAGTCCATGTCGATGAGGAGCGTCGCGTCTGAACCTTCGAAGAGCGGGAGGATGTCGTCGAGTCGGGGGATCCGCTGGTCACCGCCACCCAGATCCTGGACTTCCTGCCACGTCAGTTCGGCGACGGGCCGATCGAGTCCCCAGAGGCGGTCGAGCGTCGCATCGTGCAGCAGGACCACGACGCCGTCCCGCGTCAGACGCACGTCGATCTCGACGGTGTCGGCCCCGGCGTCGAGGGCGGAGACGATCGCGCTCACGGTGTTCTCGCGAAAATGCGACGAGTTACCGCGGTGCGCGACGGCCCGCGTCGTCGTGGTTCCGGCGGTCAAGCGACTGCTCCCTCGAGGAGACCGTTGCGGTAGTGGCGGACGTTCCGCAGCTCGAGCGAGCCGCGCTCGCCGACCGCGGGGACGGCGCCCGTCACGATCGAGCGGATGCTTAGACCGTCGATGTCCACGACGAGTTCGGCGAAGTGACCGTGCGGGAGCACCCGCCGGACCTCGGCCGGGCCGCCTCCGGTGGATGCGAACGTGACGTCCTCCGGCCGCACCGCCCAGACGTCGGCCGATTCGGCAGCGTCTGGATCCGGTGCGCCCGCCACTCGGGCAGCGCCGAGGTCCGCGCCGGTCAGGAAGTTCATGCTGCCGATGAACGAAGCGACGAACCGGGTCTGCGGGTTGGCGTAGAGCTCGGACGGCGTGGAGACCTGCTCGATGCGGCCCTCGTTCATGACAGCGACGCGGTCGGAGATGGCGAGTGCCTCCTCCTGGTCGTGGGTCACCATCACCGTGGTGATGGCGAGGCGCTGCTGGATCTCGCGGATCTCCTCCCGGACCCGCACGCGGAGTTTGGCGTCGAGGTTCGACAGCGGTTCGTCAAGGAGGAGGAGCTCCGGCTCCTGGACGATCGCGCGGGCGAGAGCGGCGCGCTGCTGTTCGCCGCCCGAGATGTGCGCCGGGCGGGAGTCCTTGTGATGCGCAAGGTTCACGGTCTCGAGAGCGGCCATCACGCGGTCGCGGACCTCGGCCCGGGGCAGCCGCTTCAGCGTGAGCGGGAAGGCGACGTTCTTGAAGACGCTGAGGTACGGCCAGAGCGCGTAGTTCTGGAACACCATCGCGCTCGGGCGCTTCTCCGGTCCGAGCGTGGTCACGTCACGTCCGTCGATCAGGACGGAGCCGGTGTCGGGTTCGAGGAAGCCGGCGATCATGCGGAGGGTCGTCGTCTTGCCGCAGCCGGACGGACCGAGCAGGGCGAGGAGCTCGCCGTGTCGGATACTCAGGTCAAATGCATCGACGATGGTGCGCCCACCGAGGTTCTTCGACAGCCTGCTGATCAGAAGTCCTGAATCGGCGACGCCGGTTCCCTCGGGGGTGCGGGTGGGAACGGTGGTCTGGATAGCCACGACGGGCTCCTATCGAATCTGGAAGCCCTCGGCCAGTCGTCCGCCCAGGATGTACTTCCGGGCGACGAGCAGCAGGGCGATGGAGGGGAGGGAGAGCAGGATCGCGAAGACCGCCGCGACCTGGTCGGGATAGTTGAGGACCAGGGTGTACATCTCGGTGGGCATCGTCATGTAGACGGGCGCACCCACGAGATAGGTACCCTGCGCCTCGTCGAACGAGGCGAGGAACGACATCAGCAGGGCCACCAGGATCCCGGGTAGCGCGAGAGGCAGGGTCACCTGGATGAAGGTTCTGAAGCGCCCCGCTCCGGCGTCTCGCGCAGCCTCCTCGAGGTTTCGCGGGACGGCGCTGAAGGCGGCGGCCGGGATCCAGGTCATGAACACGACCGTTCCGATGAACTGCACGATCACGATGCCGAGGACCGTGTTCATCAGGTGCAGGCCGTAGAAGAGCGAGGCCATCGAGACGAACAAGCCCATTATCGGGAACTCGTTGG
>JAODMX010000292.1 GCA_025464735.1 Frondihabitans sp.
CGGACAACCTTCGTCAACGCGAGAACGCGTCAACCCTGCTCCTCGATCCCGCACCCACCGCGAACACTGAAGCGCCGGAACCAGCCATCCACACGCTTCGACGCGTGCTCGAGCACTATCCAGGGGCCCTCCTGGCCGCGACACAACACGGCCCGCACTCCACAGTCGCGGTGACCTCCGATGGGATGACGATCACCGCCACCGCCGTTTCTGAGAACAAGGCACTACCAGCCGGGATCGGCGCAGCTGTGATCCGAGAATGCGCACTGCGCCCAGGCATTGTCGACCATCTCATCCAGGTATCTGCAGGCACATCTGAATGGCTTGTCCACCTGACTGTGAACTGTCACAATGTGAACGACCACTGGTAAATCGGAGACGACCAGGACGAAGATATTACGCGCGCCGACGTGCTATCTGATCGGCGAGAGAATCCGCGAGAGCGCTTCGGGCGTGAATGTAGAGCGCCAGCGCTCGCTCGAGGAAGGTCAACGCGGACACCGCATCCCCGTCATGGTCGAAGAATGAGGCGAGCAGTTCGAGGGCGGCGGCCTGCTGCATGTCGGCGCCGCATCGGTGCGCGATGTCCGCGACGTGTTCGGCCACAACCTTCGCCTGACCCCTGTCACCGATCAGCGCGAGGGAGCGACACCGGTGCAACCCGATCCGACACAGCAACGGATCATCCCCGAGAACCTCGATTGCCGTTGACGCGCGGGCGAACGACGCCACTGCACCCGCGTCATCTCCGGACTCGTGCAAAGTCTTGCCCAGAAGATAATCCTGAATGGCTGCGCCGCGGTGCTCCCCGATGCGCTGGAATCGGTCGCGGGCGTCCGCGAGAAAACGCTCCGCGAGTTCGTAGTCGAGGTCGTCGAGAGCAAGGATCGCGGCGACCTCGTCAATTGACGCGGTCAATCTGTCGTCATCGAGCGGGTTGGCTGCCGCCCGGGCGTTGCTTAACGAGAACCTGGCAGCGTCCGAAAGGCCGAGGTCGATTTCCGTTCGGGCCTTCAGCGTCAGCAATCGGGCTCGCACCGCCTCTTGACCCGCCTGGCCTGCCGCGTCAGCGCCGCGTCCGAAAACCTCGCGAGCCTCCTGAGGGTGGCGCCTGGCGTGATACGCCGGCCACAGTGCTTCCGCGATCGTCCACACCTCGGTCCAGTATCCGGCCGCCTCCGCAGCGAACTGCACCGCAACCAGACTCGGCCGCTCCCTTTCGAAAACCAGCAACGCCGAACCCACGTCCCCGATCGTCGGCAGCTCAACATTGCTGACTTTGGTCGGCGCGTACCGTAACCGATCGGCTGTCAGGGCACGATCCACTTTCATGGCCAGCGCCGCATAATATTCGACCATGCGCCCTACCACGGCTGTCGCCGTTGACGCCGAATCGGCGACGCCGGAGGATCGCTGTCGGGCGTGGACACGGAGAAGATCATGAAACCGGTACCGTCGTTCCCCGTCGACGAACAGAGGGTCAAGCAGCTGCGCGGTACACAGCATGTCAAGAAGGTGGGAGCATTCCACGAGGCTCGTACCGGAGGCGGCCGCAGCGGAATGAGCAGAAAAACTCGGTGCCTGGCTGGCTCCCAGGATCCCGTAGAGCCGTTCGGCGCGGGTCGGCAGGCCGTCAACGGCGATATCGAAGATCTTCTGAATAGACACCGATTCGTTCAGCGACATCGCCGACAGCCGCGTGTTCTCGTCCTTTAACTCGTCGACGAGGTTGAGAATCGGTCGGCCGGGTTGGCTGTTCAGGATCGCGGCGCAGATCGTGATCGCGATCGGCAGACCCGCACAGAAACCGGCTAGACGCTGCACTGCTTCAGATTCGAGAGTGCATCGTTCATCTCCGAGCAGCTCGCGGAGCAGGTGAATGGCATTGTCCGGCTTAAGAGTCTCCAAGGAGACACTGGTGGCGCCGTGCACGGTGAGTTCGTCTAGGGTCATTCGGGTGGTCACGATAACCGCCGCGTGGGCGGAGTCGGGTATCAGCGGCAGCACCTGTGCGGCGTGTTCAACGTCGTCGAGGACCACGAGTACCCGCCGTCCCGCGGTGATGGTGCGATACTTTTGCACCTTCTCGAAATATGCTCGCGGCATCGCGTGCTCGGCGACACCGAACCCGCGGAGCAGCGAACTGAGCGCATCGCTCATCGACACTTCGCCACCCTGGCGGATCTCGGCGAAATCCACATACAGCTGACCGTCGGAGAACCGATCCCGATTCAGGTGAGCCCAGCGCTCGCCTAAGGCTGATTTCCCCATGCCCTGACTACCGCGAATCACCGCAACCGCCGCCCGGCCGCCGTCCGATGCAGCCCGGCGAGCCGTCTCGAGCAGGTCAAGTTCGGCGGTCCGATTGACAAACGCCCGTCGCCTGCCGGGCAACTGCCGAGGAACATCCCACCGAATCTTTGGCTCAGTGTCACTCCAATCACCCGGAGGAAGGCTGAGCGTAGACACGGGCCCCGCCAGGGCTTCGGGGTCAGCGTTGCCAGGTGCTGCCATAGCCAGGTATGCGCCGAAAGCAGCGACAAAGCTACTCCA
>JAODMX010000304.1 GCA_025464735.1 Frondihabitans sp.
GGCGGAGTACTCGGCGCGCTCGTCGCGGTGCCGGTGGCGGCTGCGGCGACCATCCTCGTCGAGCGAGTCGTGATCGTCCACCAGCGAAGTCGCTGAGCCCCGTCACCTCTCTGCCCTCGGCCTCAGAGGGACGTCGGGCCAAGGAGACGCCGGAGCAATACCTCGAGACGGGGGCGCTCCGAGGCGGTGAGCCGCGTGGTCAGTGGTGCCAGCGCCTGACGTACCTGCGCGTACAGAGCCTCCGCGATATCCACGCCGTCCGAGCTGAGGAACACGTCGACGGCTCGGCCGTCACTCTCGCTCGGGGCGCGCTCGAGCAGGCCGCGCTTCGCAGCCCGGTCGACGAGACCGGTCAGCGACGATTTCTCGAGGCCGAGGTAGTCGGCGAGTGTGCTCATCCTCAGGCGGCGATCGCGCAGGATCCCGAGCACCCGCAGCTGGGTGAGCGACAGTTCGTGCTCGGCCCCCACCTTCGTCAGCACGGCCATCGTGGCGAAGGAGGCTTCGACGATCGCGTCGACAAGTGCGTCCTCGGCGATCGACGAATTGGGACGCGCATCCTCAGCTGTTGTCATAGCGGAAGCCTAGTTGACAAAGTTGGTATCGCCAACTAGTTTTAGTTCGTATTACCAATCATATTATGGAGGTCATCATGAAGGCAGCTGTCGTCACATCGTTCGATTCCGCCCCGCGTTTCGACGAGTTCCGCGACCCGAGCGTGACCGAAGACGACGAGATGGTCGTCGACGTCGTCGCCGCCGGGCTCCACCCGCGCGTTCGCTCGCAAGCCGACGGCTCGCACTACACCAGCACCGACGAGCTCCCGCTCATTCCCGGCGTTGACGGGGTCGGGCGCGATGAGAACGGCACCCTTCGCTACTTTGTGCTGGCCGATACGACACTCGGGTCCATGGCAGAGAAGACGATCATCGACCGCCGCCGGAGCGTTGTGCTCCCCGAAGGCAGCGACCCGATCACTGTGGCAGCGGCGATGAACCCGGCGATGTCTTCGTGGATCGCGCTTCGCCAGCGCATCCGGTTCGAGCCCGGCCAGAACGTCTTGGTCCTCGGCGCCACCGGCAACGCCGGGCAGATGGCCATCCAGGTCGCGAAGCTCCTCGGGGCGAGCGAGATCATCGGGGCAGCCCGCAACGCCGACCTGCTCGCCGGTCTCCCCGTGCTGGGCGCGACCGCGACGGTCCACCTCGACGGAGATCCCGACGAGGTCGCGGCCCGGTTGGGCGCCGCCGCCAAACACGTCGACGTCGTGATCGACTACCTCTGGGGTGAGCCGACCGAGCAGGCTCTGGTCGCCGTCGTTCTCGGGCGAGAGGACGAACACCAGCCGCTGACCTGGATCCAGATCGGTTCCGTCACGGGCGCCACGGCCCGGATTCCGTCCGCGGCGCTGCGCTCCACCCGCCTGTCGATCGTGGGCAGCGGTCAGGGGTCCGTGAGCGCCCGCGAGATCGTTGCCGAGCTGCCGGCTTTGGCCGCGGAGATCACGAAGGGCACCTTCGAGGTCGATGCCCGCGCCGTACCCCTTGCGGACGTCGAGCAGGCGTGGTCTGACGCCGCGACGTCGAAGCAGCGCATCGTCCTCACGCCCGGAGCCTGACCGCGGCGAGCGCCGGGGGCGGCGCCGATCGGCCATCAGGCCCAGACGTCGCGGGCGATCGAGACGACCTCGGCGATCTTGGCCCACTGTTGGTCGTCGGTGAGATCGTTGCCGTCCTCCGTCGAGGCGAAGCCACACTGCGGGCTGAGCGCGAGCTGGCCGAGGGGTGCGAACGTTGCCGCCTCCTCGATGCGCCGGACGATCTCGGCACGGTCTTCCAGAGCCCCGGTCTTCGTCGTGACCAGCCCGAGCACGACGATCTTGGGGCCGACCGGCAGAAACCGCAGCGGCTCGAATCCGCCGGCCCGCTCAGAGTCGTACTCGAGGAAGTAGCCGTCGTAGTCGCACCCGGCGAGCAGGTGCTCGGCGATCGGCTCGTAGCCGCCCGACGAGATCCAGGTCGAGCGGAAGTTCCCACGGCAGACGTGCGTCGTGATCGTCATGTCGTCGGGCCGACCGCGGAGCGACTCGTTGATCAGGTCCGTGTACGCGTCGGCGAGCCCCTCGGTGTCGGTGCCGCGCGCTCGCGCCTTCTCGAGCTCATCGTCGGAGCACAGATATGCCCACGCGGTGTCGTCGAACTGCAGGTACCGGCACCCGGCGTCGTAGAACGCCCGAACTGCGTCACGGTACGCGGTGGCCAGGTCGCGGAACAGTGAGTCTCGATCGGGGTACACGGACACATCGACGGCGTCCCGCTCGAGGCGGAAGTGCAGCACGGTCGGTGCCGGAATCGTCATCTTGGGCAGCGCGGCCGGTGCCGCCCCCTCGGCCACATCGGCGACGAGCCGGCGGAAGTGCTCCAGCATCGGGTGATCGGCCGGGAAGGAGATCGGCCCGGTCACTCGGAGGCCCTGCGGCCGCGTCTCGACCCCGGCGAACTGGATCCCGTGGTCGAGCTCGACTACCTCGACTCCGTTGAGAAGCCCGAAGAAGTCGAAATGCCACCAGGCGCGACGAAACTCGCCGTCGGTAGCCACCTCGAGGCCCGACTCGTGCTCGTGCGCGACGAGGTTCTTGATCTCCGCGTCTTCGACGGCGGCGAGCGCGGCATCGTCGATGATGCCGGCCCCGTGGTCGGCGCGCGCCTTCTTGAGTCGGGTCGGGCGGAGAAAGCTGCCGACGATGTCGGCACGGAACGGGACTGAGGCGGGCATGCCTCCAGCGTATCGGGCATCCACAGCGTCGATCGAGTTGCACAAACCTGATTAGGTTAGGCTAACCTTACTGACCATGACCGGACGTGAATTGGCCCTGGCCGGCCACGAGATCACCGTGGCCTACGACGGAGTCGATGTCGTCCACCGAGCGACTCTGACGCTGCCGGCCGCGGAAGTCACCGCCCTCGTCGGACCGAATGGGAGCGGCAAGTCGTCGCTTCTGCGCGCGATGGCGCGTCTTCAGCCGGCCCGTGGCGGAGCGCTCTCAGTCGAAGGCGACGACGGCTGGGCCTTGTCTCCGAAGGACTTCGCCCGACGCGTCGCCCTTCTCACCCAGGGGCGACCCACGCCCGGCGGCCTCAGCGTGCGCGACGTTGTGGAGTTCGGCCGGTATCCGTACCGGGGTCGGTGGGGACGTCCGGATCCTGAGGGTCCAGAAGCCATCGACCGCGCCCTGCACGCGACGGGCATCGTCGAATTCGCCGGACGCCCCGTCGATCAGCTCTCCGGCGGGCAGCTCCAGCGCGTGTGGTTGGCGAGCTGCCTGGCCCAGGAAACGCGAGTGCTGCTCCTGGACGAGCCGACCACCTACCTCGACCTGCGATACCAGGTCGAACTCCTCGATCTGATCCGCGATCTGGCCGACACGAACGGAATCGCCGTGGGTGTCGTGCTCCACGACCTCGACCAGGCGGCGTCGGTCGCCGACCATGTGGCTCTGCTCAGTGCGGGCCGGATCGTGGCGCACGGCTCCCCCGCGGATGTGCTTACCGCACCCCTCCTCACCGACGTCTACGGCATCCGCATCGACGTCGACACCGACCCGAACACGGGCCGAGTGCGCACCCGCGCCATCGGCCGACACCACACCAGAACCGAAAGGCTCCCCGCCCTCCCATGAGACGACGACTCCTGCTCACGACAGCCCTTGCCGCCAGCGTCGCGCTGGCCCTCACCGCCTGCGGCACCACCCAGCCCGCCGCCACCGGCACCGCCTCGACAGGGAAGTCGATCACGCTGACCGACGCCAGCGGCACGAAGATCCACCTCGACGGGCCGGCCACGAAGATCGTCGGAACCGAGTGGAACGTTGTCGAGAGTCTCATCTCGCTCGGTGTGAATCCCGTCGGTGTGGCCGACGTCAAGGGGTACAAGGAGTGGGACACCGCGGCTCCCCTTGAGACCGCCGCGACTGACATCGGCACCCGGGGCGAGCCGAGCCTCGACACCATCGCCTCACTGTCGCCCGACCTCATCGTGGCCACGACCGACCTCTCGTCCGCCTCGGTGAAACAGTTGCGTCAGATCGCCCCCGTGCTCCAGGTGCGCTCCGCGAACGCGTCCGGTCAAGTGCAGCAGATGCTCAGCAACGTCGACCTCATCGCCAAGGCGACGGGCACCCAGACGAAAGCGGCGAGCATCGAAGCGTCGTTCGAGAAGACCGTCGCCGACGGCAAGAAGGCCATCAAGGCCGCGGGGCACAGCGGCGAGAGGTTCGCCTTCGCCGACGGGTGGGTCGATTCCAACCAGGTCGGGATCCGTCCGTATGTGAAGGGATCGTTGATCGGTGACGTGACGTCGGATCTCGGGTTGACGAACGCGTGGACCCTCACCGGTGACAAGGACTACGGGCTGGCGAGCACCGATGTCGAAGGGCTGACGAAGCTCGGCGACGTGCAGTTCCTCTACATCACCAACGCGAGCGAGGGCGACGACGTCTTCGCCGACGTCCTCGGCAAGAACGCCATCTGGAAGTCACTGCCGTTCGTGAAGGACGACCAGGTTCATCGACTTGCCGACGGCATTTGGATGTTCGGCGGGCCGGCCTCGATGGAGGCCTACATTCACGCCGTCGTCAAGGCACTGACCAAGTAGAACCGTGACCGTCATCACCGGAGACCGCGCCGGCGTCGGTTTGCGAAGTCTCGCTCGCCTTCCCGCGCTGACACTCGTTGCGGTTCTCACGCTGGCCGTCCTCGCAGCGATCGACGTGACACAGGGAACCGCGGGCATCGGTCCGGGTCAGCTCTGGGACGCCGTCGTGGGTCGATCGGCGCCGTCGGACACCGCCGTCATCGTCTCCTCGAGGGTGCCGCGGATGCTGGCCGGGATCCTGGTGGGAAGCGCCCTGGGGATGGCCGGCGCGGCACTCCAGGCGATCAGCCGCAACGTGCTCGCCTCCCCCGACACGCTTGCCGTCAGCGCCGGCGCCTACTGCGGCCTCGCGATCGTCGCCGTGACGGGCCTGTCGCTGCCGCTCGTGGCGTCGTCGGGGGTCGCGTTCGCGGGCGGGCTGGTCGCGGCGGGGGTCGTTCTGGCTCTGTCGGGTCTCGGATCCGGAACGATCCGCCTCGTCCTCGCCGGCAGCGCGCTCGCTCTCGGGGTGAGTTCCGTGACGGGCGCGCTCATCCTCCTGTTCCCGGAGCGCACTGTCGGCCTCTACCAGTGGGGTCAGGGCAGCATCGGCCAGAGCGGCCCAGCGGGTGTGCTGCAGATGCTTCCGATCGCTCTGGTCGGGGCGGTCGGCCTCCTCGCGCTGGGGCGCCGAATCGATGCCCTCACCCTCGGCGACGACGCCGCACAGAGTCTCGGAGTCGGCGTGCGGTCGACTCGAATCGGATCCGTCGTCCTCGCGGTGCTTCTCGCAGCGGCCGCCGTGACTCTCGCGGGGCCGATCGGTTTCGTCGGCCTCTGCGCCCCGGCACTCCTGCGGCCGCTGGCCCGGGTGGTGCCCGGCCTCGTGCGTACGCGGACCTTCCTGCCCCTCGCGGGCCTCGTCGGCGCGATCGTCGTCCTGGCGTCCGACGTCCTGCTGCGCGCATTCATCGGCGCCCAGGCAGCGGTGCAGGTGCCGACCGGAGTCGTGACGTCGTTCGTCGGCGCGATCTTCCTGGTCGTGCTGGCCTTCCGAGTGCGGGATCAAGGATCCGTCGCCCCAGCCGACCATCACCGCGTCGCCACCACGAGACGCTTCCGCCTCACCGCCGGCGCCCTCGTCGTAGCCCTGGTCGCCGTCGTGATCGCGGCTGTGCTGCTCGGCGACACGAAACTGCTTCTCGGGGACGTGACGACCTGGATCCAAGGGCGCGCCGGTCGCATCGTCGACTACGTGCTCGACACACGGCTGCCGCGCGTGGCTGCGGCGTGCGCCGCCGGTGCTGCCCTCGCCCTCGCCGGAACCCTCGTCCAAGCCGTGACCCGGAATCCGCTGGCCGAGCCGGGAATTCTCGGCGTCTCAGGCGGAGCCGGCCTCGGCGCTGTTCTCCTTGTCACGACCGTGCCGTCAGCCGCGTCCTGGGGCATCGCCGGGGCCGCGTTCGTCGGTGCCGCGGTCGCTGCAGCCGCGGTGTTCGGCCTGGCCGCGCGGGGCGGGTTCCAGCAGAACCGGCTCGTGCTCATCGGCGTCGGGGTGTCGGCGGCGACAACGGCGCTGATCAGCCTGCTCATCGTGCTGACGGACCCGTTCAACGCGACGAAGGCGCTTACCTGGCTCTCGGGCTCGACCTACGGTCGGACCTTCGCCGACGTGACGCCCGTTCTGATCGTGCTTGCGGCGTCGGCCGGAGTGGTCGCCGTTCGGCACGGTGCTCTCGACCTGGTGTCGCTCGATGAGGACACGCCGCGACTCCTGGGGGTGGCGCTCCCGCCGGCGCGGCTGCTCTTCCTCACCGTGAGCGTGCTGCTGACGTCCGTGGCAGTGGCATCGGTGGGCGCCATCGGCTTCGTGGGACTGATCGCGCCGCATGCGGCCCGCAGTCTCGTCGGGCGGCGGCACGCCCGAGTGATGCCGGTGGCGGTCATGCTCGGGGCGACCCTCGTCTGCGCGGCCGATCTCGTCGGACGAACGGTCATCGCGCCGGCCCAACTCGGTGCGGGTCTGCTGACCGCCCTGCTGGGCACCCCCTACTTCATCTGGCTGCTCTGGCGTTCGCGTCGGGCGTGACCGGCGTGAAGAGGTTCACGAGGTTGCCGTCAGGGTCGCGAAGCAGCAGGGACCGGTTGCCCCACGGCATCGTCGTGGGCTCGTTGACGAACGTGGCCACCCACTCGCGGAGCCTGGCGTACTCGGCATCCACGTCGGACACGAGGAACTCGACGATCGCCGAGTGGTTGTCGGCGGGACGCGCGGATCCGGCGCCGAAGAGCGCGACAGTGGCCGTGCTGCCGATCGCGAGCGTCGCGGCCGACGTTCGTACCTCGGCGAAATTCTCGTTCAGGTGCACGACTTCTGCTCCTGTGACCAGTCCGTAGAACGCAGCCAGCGCCGCGACGTCGTCGGTGATGATTCGGAGGGAGACGAGGTTCATGAGGGGTCCGTTCTACCCGGACGGTCCGGGATCAACCCATCCTGACCGGCGCTGGCGACAGCCCCGTGTCGGTGATTGCCAGCGCCTCCGGGCGACTCAGAGCATGCTCAACCTGCGCACGTCGCCGTACGGGACATCGAGGTCTTCCGAGCGGAGCTCGCGCGGAGCCGGCATCTCGGCGGTGGTCACGCTGGAGATGATCCGGTCGGTCCGAAAGGCGCGCACGCCGTGGCGCAATCGGCACCACCCGACGAGATACCAGTTCGTCGGCGACCCGATGTAGCCGAGCGGTTCGACGTCACGCTTGGTGACGGCACCCTCGCGATCGCGATACCCGATCCTCAAGACACGACCTGAGGTGAGGGCATCCGCGATCAGCGCGGGGACGGACGAGGCATCCTGCAGCGGACCGATGAAATGAACACGGGCAGCGAGGTCGCGAGCGGCACTGGCATCAGTCCCGTGCATCGCACCGGTGAGTTTTCGCAGGGCGGCCCGGGAGGCCTGCTCGAACGGGCTCCCCCTCAGGCTCTCGAGCGCCACTGTCATAGCGACGGCCTCCTGCGGCGTGAAGTTGACCGGCGGGAGTGTCCGCTCGGGATCGAGGCAGTAACCGCCGGTGCGCCCCGGCTCGGCCCAGATCGGCGTGCCCGCCTGCTGCAGAGCGAGGATGTCGCGCTCCAGAGTCCGAATGCTCACCTCGAACCGCCCGGCAAGCCACCGGCCACTGCGAGGGCGCGGGGCGACGGCACGCAGCTCCTCGACGATCGCGTAGAGCCTGTCCGTCCGGTTCATGCGACAAACCGGCGCAGACCCGAGGCGATTTCGGGCACTTCGAGATCGCCGGTCGCAGCGGTGATGATGAAATCGAATGCAGCATCGACAGCGAAGCCGGGTTGGAGTGTTACGCCGTTGCAGCCGAGGAACACCCAGGCGGCCGCCCATGCCGTTCGCTTGTTGCCGTCGACGAGTGCATGGTTACGAGCCAAAGAATGAAAGAGCGCCGCGGCCTTCGTCCAGAGGTCGGGATAGGCATCGAGGCCGAACACCGAGCTCTGCGGACGAGCAACCGCCGCGTCGAGGAGACCGAAATCGCGAACCGACACGGGCGCCCCGAATGCGGCTGCCCCCGCAGTCAGAACGTCGTCACGATCGAGGAAGTAAACGCTCACGCGAGTCGAGCGTTGAGCTCCGCCGAGACGGATGCCACCTGGGCTGCGAGCTGGCCAACGAGGGTTTTGCGCGTGCGAGCGGCATTCAGGGCCGTGTCGTGGACGTACGACTTGAGGGAAGTCTCCGTTGCGGCCGCGCGGATCTCATCGAGCTCGGCCTCGGAGAAAGAGATGTTGAGAGATGGCATGCACGAATAATAGCCGCCCGGTACCAAAATTAGCACCCCTTCTGGTACCACCATGACCGCTGCCCTACGCAGGCTCCCAGGTCGCAGGGTCGATGCGACCCGCGTACAGCGGCAGGGCGATCGCTGCATCGCCCGGGCGGAACTGCGACCACATACGGTTGACGCCGGCCGTGCCCACCTCGTGCACGCGTGAGACGTCGTCGAGATCGAGATCGTGGACCAGGACAGCAGGATCCGGCCCGACCTCCCCGAGAACGACCCCCTCCGGATCCACCACCAGGCTCCGCCCCTCGCCGGTCGGCCCGGCGCAGTTGAGGCTCACCGTGAACGTCTGGTTCACGATCGAGTTCGCCTGGGCGAGCAGCACCTCCTGCACTCGGTCGGGTGTCGTCGTCTTGACGATGTTGAAGACCACCTCGGCCCCCATCCAGGCGAGATGCCTCGTGACCTCGGGGAACCACGCGTCATAGCAGATCGACACCCCGGCTCGGCCGACACCGTCGATGTCGAAGACGACGAACTCGTCTCCCGGGTCGTATGGCTCGGACGGGCGCCACGGGAACACTTTGCGATAGCTCGTCACGAGCGAACCGTCCGGCGCGAACACGAGGGCCGTGTTGAACAGCTCCCCCGAAGGCCCGCGCTCACACACGCTGCCTGGCAGCAGCCACACGCCCCGGGTACGAGCGATCTCTCCGAGGTCCGCGATCAAAGGATCGTCGAGGGTGATCGCCGTTTCACGGAGTCGTGCCTCGTGGGACGAGGGTGCGACGGCATTTGTTCCCCAGAGGTGAAGTTCGGGGTACACAACGACCGTCACGGATCCTTCGGTCCCCCTGCCCTGCGTCGCGACCTGCCGCGCGACGTCGGCCGCGAATTCGGCGAGCGGGGTTCCCAGCTCGACCGGTTCGCTCTGGACGGCGATGACCCTGAGCAGCCTTGTCACGCCAATCCGATTTCGAGGTGCTCCTCCGCTGCCTCTTCGAGCTCGGCGGCCTGCGAATCGGCAAGCTCACGCTCGGCAGCGACGTCGAGGTTGCGGGTGAAGACGTAGTAGAGGATGGCCGCGATCGGCAGACCGACGAAAAGCGAGATGTCGACGCCGCCCATCGCCTTGGACAGGAAGCCCGTGTAGAACGCGCCGATGTCGAAGAAGGGTGTCATGCAGGCGAACGCGATGAGGTACGCCGCGATGCCGGCCCAGCCCCAGCGGTGGTAGATGCCGCGCGGCTTGAAAATCTCCGCGATGGCGTAGTGGCCGCGGCGAACGATGAAGTAGTCGGTCAGGTTGACCGCTGTCCACGGGATGAAGAAGTAGAGCACCAACACGAGGAAGCTTTCGAAGTTCGCCGCGAAGTTACCCGAAGCGAAGAGCGCAAGGATCCCGGAGATCAGCGCGGTGATCACGACCGTCACCACCCGCACGACCAGGGTCGGGTTGACCTTCTTGAAGCTGTCGACCGACGAGATCAGCGTCAGCGAGCCGCCGTACATGTTGAGCACGATGACCGCAATGAGTCCGAAGGCGATCACGAGCAGCGCGATCGTGCCGAAGCCCGGAAAGAGGTCGTTCGCGACCTGCTGGATCGCCGAGACCGGGTCGCCGGCATTGAAGTTCTTCACTGCTGCAGCGAGGAACGCGCCGAGGAAGATCAGCCAGGCGCCTCCGATGGCACTCCCCCAGAAGGTCCAGCGGAAGGTGCTGCTGGTCGGTGTGTCGGCGGGCAGGTACCGCGAGTAGTCCGAGACGTAGATGGCCCAGGAGATCTGGTACCCGGCGACGACTCCGAGCTGCGCGAAGAAGGTCAGCGGCGAGAAGTGCCCGAGGTCGAAAGCGCCCGCGGGCAGGTGGAGGTGGCTGATGGCGGAGATCGTGATCAGGG
>JAODMX010000320.1 GCA_025464735.1 Frondihabitans sp.
GGCGGAGATCGTGATCAGGGCCAGGACGACGACGGTGACATAGCTGAGGTACCGCTCCATCCGGTGAATGAGGTCGTAGCCGACGACGGCGATGACAGCGCCGACGATCGTCACGAGCCAGAACCACAGCGGGTTGAACGCGACCGGGGCGTTCACCGCCGTGCCGATCGCCTCTCCCGCGAGCACAGTGTTGAAGATGTTGAAGCCGGCGTACTGCAGGAACGCGAAGAGCCAGACCAGCAGGGCACCGATGTAGCCGAACTGCGGGCGTGACTGGATCATCTGAGGGAGCCCCAGCTTCGGCCCCTGCGACGAATGCGCGGCCATGAAGATCGTGCCGATGACGAGGCCGATGGCGATCGCGATGAACGACCAGATCAGGTTGCCTCCATTGACGAAGCTCGTCACGCCGATGGCGAGCGTGGTGATCTGCGCGTTGCACATGAACCAGAGCGGGCCGATGTGCCAGACCTTGCCGTGCCTCTCGCTCCGCGGAACGTAGTCGATCGATCGGACCTCGATACCACGGGAGGACGAAGCGACGGTGGTTTCAGCCATGAAGAGTCTCCTGGTTCCGGGCGGAAGCTCCGGGTCAGAGTGGTGCAGGACGAATGGGGTGGGCTAACAAAAGTGCACACCCGCGCCGCCCGTCAAGGACGCCGTGGCGTAAAAGAGGGGCGTGGCTGCCGAAACGGCAGAGGCGAACCCCAGGATGGGGTGGAATGGAGGCATGCCTCGTCTCGTCCGATTCGCCGACCGTCACCCGGAGCCCTGGGCGAACGGACTCGGATCCACCGTCGAGATTGCCCGGGACCCTGCGGCCACCCCCTTCGACTGGCGCCTCAGCGTCGCACGCATCGACGCCGATGCGCCGTTCTCGCTGCTCCCCGGGATCGACCGCGCGCTGATGGCGCTGGAGGCCGACCCGCTGCGGCTGAGGGTGAGTGACGAACTCCGGATCCTGAATCAGCACGACGTGCTCGTCTTCCCCGGCGAGGCTGCCGTCACGCCGTCCGGGATCGTGCACCCGGGTCACGATCTCAACCTGATGACGCGACGAGGGCGAATCGAGGGCATCCTCGAAGTCCTCCGGGTGGACGGCGAAGCGATCATCACCGTGACCGGCGAGGGCCGCGCCGTCGCCGTTGTTCTCGAGGGAGGACTCCGCCTGAGGGTCTCCGACGGCGCAGGGAGCGAGATACCCCTCACGAGACTCGATGCGGCCGTCGGCGGAGCGGGAGAAGGCCTGCACCTCATCGGCACAGGCCTTCTCGCCGTGGCGCGTGTTGCGCGCGCAACTGCAGCTGGCTAGCTCATGCTTTGTCGACTCCGGCCAGGTGTGACGGGTGCTCCCGATGCCCAGCGGCATGCGCCCCGTGCTCCGCCTCGCGGGACGCGGGTGTGGCGTGTCCGCGCTCGAGCTTGGCGCCCTCGACGTCGACGTCCGGCACGATGCGGTCGAGCCACTTCGGGAACCACCACGCCGCTTCGCCGAGCAGGTGCATGGCAGCCGGGATCAGCAGCATCCGCACGATGAAGGCGTCGACGAGCACACCGAACGCGAGGCCGAAGCCGATCGGGCGGATCGTCGAGGAGTCCGAGAAGATGAACCCGGAGAACACAGACATCATGATGATCGCCGCAGCAGCCACCACCGGTCGGCCCGCGTGGAGACCACGCTGGACAGCGATCTTGGCCGCCGACCCGTGCGCGTACGCCTCGCGCATTCCCGACACCAGGAAGAGCTGGTAGTCCATCGCGAGCCCGAAGAGCACACCGACCTCGATAACCGGCAGGAAGCTCAGAATCGGCGCCGGGTCATGGACCCCGAACACGCTCCCCAGCCAGCCGAACTGGAAGATGGCCGTCAACCCGCCGAAGGTGGCCAGCAACGAGAGGACGAAGCCGGCGGTCGCGGTGAGCGGCACGAGGATCGACCGGAAGACGATGATCAGGATGATCAGCGAGAGACCGACCACGACGACGAGGTAGAGCGGCAGGACAGAGGCGAGTTTCTGCGAGACGTCGATCTGAGCGCTCGCGTTGCCGGCCACTCCGAGCGTCGCCTTGCCCTCGGTCGTCGACACCGGAGAGATGCCTCGGAGGTCGTTCACGAGGTTCTCGGTCGACACACTCGACGGGCCACCGGTCGGGATGACCTGGAAGGCCAGCACGGTGCCGTCGGTGGATGCACCGATCGGGGCCACCGCGGAGACGTTGTTCTGGGCCTTGAGTTTCTGACCGATAGTGACCTCCTGCTGGAGGAGGTCGTTGCCCGTGACCTTCTTCGGCAGATTGGCCACAACGAGCAGCGGCCCGTTCTGGCCCGCGCCGAATTTGGCCTCGACGGTCTTGAAGGCCTTGTATTGGCTGGAGTTCGTGGCCTCCGAGGAGCCGTCGGGCAGCCCGAGGCGCATCTGCAGGGCGGGCAGCGCGATGACGCCGAGAACGGCGATGCCTGCCACGAGCGTGACGATGGCGCGCCAGGTCGGCATCGGCTTGTTGGGTACCCGCACGGCACCGGTCGAACCGATGGCCGCACGCTCCTTCTTGCGCAGGATCTTCATGCCGACCAGCGACATCATGGCCGGTGTGAAGGTGATCGCCACCAGGATCGCCACGGCGACTGCAACCGCCCCGACGGTGCCCATCAACCCGAGGAAGGGGATGCCGGTGATGTTGAGCGCGAGGAGCGCCACGATGACCGTGGATCCCGCGAACACGACCGCGTTGCCCGAGGTGCCGTTCGCGAGGCCGATCGACTCGTGCAGCTTCATACCCTGTTTCAGCTGGGTTCGATGCCGGTTGAGGATGAACAGCGAGTAGTCGATGCCGACCGCGAGCCCGAGCATGATGCCGAGCACGGTTGTCACGGAGTTGAACTGGACCAGCCCCGAGAACGCCATGGATCCGAGGACCGAGGCACCCAGCCCGACGATGGCGCTGAGCAGCGGCAGTCCGGCGCCGATCACGGTGCCGAGCATGATTAGGAGGACGATCGCCGCCACGATGACACCGACGACCTCACCGGGGCCGACGATGCTCGGCACGCCCTGCGCGATATCGTTCGACACCTCCACCTGGACCCCCGCGATCTTCGCATCGGTCGATGCGTCGACGATCTTCTGCTTGAGGGTCGGCGAGACGCTGTTCGTGTCTGTCGTGAATTGGATCGAACCGACGGCGGCCGAGCCATCGGAGGAGACGAACCGAATGTTCTTCGCGAGGTCGACGAGGTCGCTGCTCAGGTTGAGCTTGGTCGTCTGCTCTTTGAGCGTCGCGGTGCCCGAGTCGATCTTCGCCTGACCGGCCGCGATGGTCTTCTCCTGAGCGGTGATCTGCGCTTGTTCGGCATCGAGCTGAGCCTGCGCGGCGGCGAGCTGACCCGCCGCCTGAGCCTGCGCCTTGGCGGCGTCGAGCTGCTGCTGAGCGGTGGCGAGTTGCTTCTTGCCTGCATCAAGCTCGGTCTGCGACGCGGTGAGCTGCTTCTGCGCCGCGGCGATCTTCGCCTGGCCGGAGGTGAGCTCCTGCTTCTGCGTGGTGAGCTGCGCCTGTGTGGTGAATGGATTCGTGGAACCCTTGACCCCGCTGTAGCCGTCGACCTTCGTCAAGAACGCAGTGACGCCGTCCTGCTGGGTCGACGTGAACGCCTTCCCCGAGGTCGTGGCGAAGACGATGCTGCCGCTTCCACCACTCGCCTTCGGGAACTTCGCCGCGAGTTCTGCGGTGACCTTGCTCGTCGCCGTCCCTGGGATGCTGATGGCGGACGAGACCGGACCCTTGAACAGGCTGAACGCGACCCCGGCGAGCGCGATGATCACGAACCACGCGACGATCACGATCCAGTGACGGCGGGCGGAGAAGCGCCCGAGACGATAGAGGAGACCGGCCATTGGCTGTGCCCATTCCTTTCTGAGGTGCCCGGTGGGGCGGTGTGGTGGGGGTGGGTGGGGTGCGCCGGTGGACCCCGTGATGAAATCAGGGAGCGGGTTGGTACCCGGTTCGGACAGTCTCGATGAGGCGGGTGAGGAGACGCTGCCACTCGTCTCGGCCCTGGTCATCGAGGCGGGCGTCCGTGTTCGTGACCCAGTGCGTCGCGACGACGATCATGCCGTTCATCAGCGAGCCGACGAGGAACTCGATCTCGAGCGAGTCGACGCCGGGATTGCGGCGACCTACCACCTCGACCAGTCGGTGACCCGCGCGCGCGAAGGCCTCGTCTTTGAGAGCCCGGCCCCGAGGATCATGAGGCACGGGCTCGCCGACGATCGCGGTGATCCGTGCGATCGCGGATGGAATGTCGGCCGAGCGCAGGGTCCGTGCCAGTTCGTCGAACATCGATGCCCGCGATCCGTCGCCGACCGGCGTGGCCGTGACGGCATTGATGAAGTCGTCGATGATCACGCCGAGTTCGTCACCGCAGAGCGTGACAAGAATCTCGTCGAGGGAGGTGAAATGGTTGAAAATCGTTCGTCGCGCCACGTCGGCGCGAGTGGCGAGTTCGTCGACGCTGAAGCCAGGGCCACCCTGCTCCGCAACCAGCATGCGCGCCGCGTCGATAATGGCCTCCCGGTGGCGGGCTTTGAGCGCGGCCCGTCTGTCGGGTGCCGTCGAGGAGATCACTGGGCCACACTAAGTGCATCGATGCATCGAGTGCACCGACTTTGAGCAAGGTCACAGGAAGGCGCTCCGGGGCAGACCGCGGGGTGATC